>JAGQPV010000090.1 GCA_020426545.1 Planctomycetaceae bacterium | reverse complement strand
GGCTGCCACCAGGCAGTTCACACCCATTCTGGCCGGTTGCCCTTTCGTAACTGACTTCTGACAGGTGGTTTACAGCCAGCCGTTCCGGCCCCGTCCACAAAAAACCGGCTCCCTGTTACTACTGCTGCTGCTTTTAAATTCTCTTTCAGAAGACAATACGGGAAGAAGAAAACGCAGACGGCGAAAAGGGCCCGCCCCGTTCCTTTCAGAGGCGATTTCGAGTAAACTGAGGCTGGTTTCTGCAACGGGTAGAAATGCTGTTTTCAGCTGCGGCAGACTGCCCATGCCGGCATCCCTTGAACTGTCTTTTCCGGGCTGTTCCGCGAAAGCTCCGTTCAGCAGCGAGTGGTTGAGATTTCATGAAACTGCACTGTCAGCGGTCCGAACTTGCCTCTGCTTTTCAGATCGTCAACGGAGTCGTACCGGCACGGACTCCGAAAGACATTCTGAAGAATGTTCATCTGATTGCCACAGCCGATGGCTGCACGCTGGTCGGCACCGATCAGGAAGTGGGCATCCGCGTTGATGTGGGCGGAATCGAAGTCGAGGAACCCGGCGAAACGCTGCTGCCCGCCAGCCGGGTCATTTCCGTGCTGCGGGAACTGACCGAGCCCGTCGTCGACCTTGAACTGACCGAGGAAGGCGTGCTGATTCGTTCCGGCCACAGTGAATTCCAGCTGGCCGCGGGCGATCCCGCCGAGTTTCCTCCGGTCAGCTCTTTCGATGATCAGCCGCATTATGTTCTGCAGGGCGACCATCTGCGGGAAGCCATTCGCCGGACATTATTCGCCACCGATACCGAAAGCACCCGCTACGCTCTGGGTGGCGTACTGGTGGAACCCGGCGACGGAAAGCTTACCCTGGCCGCGACCGACAGCCGCCGCCTGGCCGTGATGCCCGCGGCCTGCACCGCCGAAGGTGTGGACCAGCCCGAAAACCCGCAGCCCGTCATTCCCTCCAAGGCAATGACGCTCATCGAGCGGAGCATTGCCGAACACGATTCTCCGGTTCAGCTGGCCCTGCACGCCAACGATGTGCTGATCCGCTGCGGTCGCTCCACCATTTATGCCCGCCTGGTGGAAGGCCGGTTCCCCCGTTATTCCGATGTGATTCCCGCGGAATCGACTTACCTGGTCGATCTGGTGGTGGGTCCGTTCTACTCGGCCGTGCGGCAGTCGCAGATTGTGACCAGCGACGAAAGCCGGGGTGTCGATTTCACCTTTGCCGATGGCACGCTGACGCTCACCAGTCGGGCCGCCGATGTGGGACAGGCCCGGATCGAACTGCCCATCGCCTGGGATCACGACCCGCTGACAATCACCTTCGACCCCCGTTTTGTGGCCGAATTTCTGCGGGTGCTCCCGGCGGAAGCCGCCGTCCAGCTGCACCTGATTGATGAATCCAGTGCTGCGGTCTTCCGGACTGATGACGGTTACGCCTACGTGGTCATGCCGCTGGCCCGCGATCATTGACTGCCGACTGCCTTTCCGAGCAGGAGCAGTTTTACAGTCCGGCAGGGCCGGCCATCCAAATGCAGCCAGATTCCTGCAGGTCAGGCTGTGCCTGACTTCTTTCTATAGAAATCGCCAGGATCGCCACACCAGTTTTCACTCAGATTGAGCAGGTCAGGCACAACCTGACGAATACGGTCTTCACGGCACGATGTGGTCAGTAAGATCGATAGAAACATGGCTGTTACGCTTTTTACAGTCCGCTGAGAACGGAGGTTGTCAGTGATGCAGTCCCGCGGTTCTTCCGGGGGGCCTTCGCCGCTGGGAAAGGCTCTGGCCGAACTCATCGCCCTGCGGGGGTTTGCCCGTACTGGTGCACGCAACGAACTGAAAACCGCCTGGCAGTCTGTCGCGGGAGAACGGATTTCCGCCCGCACGCGAGTCCTGAGTCTGAACCGGGGTGTATTGCAGGTGGGTGTGTTCAACTCGGCCATGCTGGGCGAACTGACGTCCTTCCACCGGACGGAACTGCTCGACACACTCCGCGAGAAACATGCGGGTCTCAAGATTCGCGATCTGAAATTTCGTCTGCGGGCCGATCTGGCTGAGGGCAGTTGACCTCCGCGGCATGTCATGGGGAACGCTGCTGCTGAAAACCGGCCATCGGGCCTGGCAGCCGGCAGGTTCCGGATCGGGCGGGCTGATGATGCCCGCCGCTGGCTGCCAGTTCAGACAGCCTGATACCACAACCGAACACACGGCCCCGGGCAGTCAGCCGCTGCGGGCCGGAATTCATTCGGATTACGGGAGACTGGTCGATTGAGCGAGATGGAGACACCTGAACCAGTGGAGCCGGAAGACACACAGGACAATCAGTCCGCCGACGGGATGAATCCAGCCGATGACGGGAGCGGTTATACCGGAGCCAATATCCGCCACCTGAAAGGCATCGAAGGTATTCGAGCCCGGCCGGCGATGTACATTGGCGATACCACCACCCGTGGGCTGCATCACCTGGTCTATGAAGTCGTCGATAATTCCATCGACGAGGCTGTAAACGGGCATGCCACCACCATTGCCGTGGTGATCAACACCGACGACAGCATCTCCGTGGTCGATGATGGCCGCGGTATTCCCGTCAGCCGGGTCGAGTCCGACGATAAGCAGCGGCCTGCTCTGGAAGTCGTGCTGACGGAAATTCACGCCGGCGGCAAGTTCGACCGCGACAGCGGTTACAAAACGGGCACCGGTGGTCTGCATGGTGTGGGCATCACAGCGGTGAATGCCTGCAGCGAATGGCTGGAGGCCGAAGTCCGCCGCGATGGCCACGTGTGGACGATGGACTTCCAGCAGGGACGGCTGCACCACGAACTCAAGCGGCTCGGCACCACCGACCGTTCCGGCACGCGGCTCACCTTCAAGCCCGACCCCGCCCTGTTCCCCGAAACCCGCTTCCAGTTCGATACCCTGCACAAGCGGCTGCAGGAACTGGCCTTCCTGACTCCCGGCGTCCGAATCGCTCTCCGCGATGACCGCACCGGCCAGACCGACGAATTCTACTACGAAAACGGCATCGCCGAGTTCGTCCGCCACCTCAACCGGACAGAGAACTCCCTGTATCCGGAGATCATCAGCCTGCAGGGCGAGCAGGACGGCATTCAGGTGCACGTTGCCCTGCAGCATAACGATGGCGTTTCCGAGAATGTGCGGGCCTTCGCCAACAACATTTACAACGCGGAAGGCGGCACGCATTTAAGCGGCTTCCGCGGCGCGCTGACCCGCAGCATCAACGCGTATGGGAAGAAGGCCAACCTGCTCAAAGATGCCACCCTCACGGGTGACGACTTCCGCGAAGGGCTGACCGCTGTGGTGACGGTGCGCGTGCCGGATCCCCAGTTCGAAGGCCAGACGAAGATGAAGCTGGGCAACAGCAACGTGGAAGGTATCGTCACCTCGATCGTGAACGATGGCCTCAACCGGTTCTTCGAAGAGAACCCCTCGGTTGCGAAAAAGATCGTGGAAAAAGGCCTGAACGCGGGAGAAGCCCGTGAAGCTGCCCGCAAGGCACGGGAAATGGTCCGCCGGAAGGGAGCCCTCACCACGGGCGGCCTGCCGGAAAAACTGCGGGACTGCCGCAGCCGCGACATGCTGCAGACCGAGCTGTACCTCGTCGAAGGTGACTCGGCCGGTGGCTCCGCCGATACCGGCCGCGATTCCAACACTCAGGCCATCCTGCCGCTGCGGGGTAAAATCCTCAACGTGGAAAAGGCCCAGCTGGTGAAGGTGCTGGGCAACAACGAAGTCGTCAACATCTTCCGGGCGATCGGCGTATCTCCCGGCAGCGAGATGGAAGTCGACAAACGGCGGTACGGCAAACTGATTCTGATGACCGATGCCGACGTCGACGGTTCTCACATCCGCACGCTGCTGCTGACGTTCCTCTTCCGCCACATGCGGGAACTGATTCGCGCCGGTGCCGTCTACATCGCCCAGCCGCCCCTGTTCCGAGTGCTTCGCAAGCGGCAGAAGAAGAACGAAAAAGCCCGCTACGTGCAGACGCACGAACAGATGATGACCGAACTCGTCGATCTGGGTCTGGCCGGTACCCGGCTCGACTGCCTGAACGACGGTGCCGTGTTCGAGAACGAACACCTCCGCGAGCTGATCAGCCTGCTGGGCGAACTCGAAGAACCGCTGGAAACCCTCGAGCGCCGTGGTATCGACCTGCGGTTCCTTGCCACCACGCACGCGACGGAAGACGGGCTCCTGCCCCGGTTCCGCGTCTTCCTGAGCGGCGATCAGTACTGGCTGGTCGATAAGTCCGCGCTCGACGACTTCCTGCAGCGGGAGGAGGAACAGCGGGGCGGCGAACTGGCCGTGGCCGATTCAGAAATCGATCGTGTCCGCCGCGATGCCCCGGCTGCCGCTGACGCTGACGGCGGAACAGAGGCCGGCGAGGAAGTCGAACCAGCCGCCCGGCTGCAGGTGGTCGATCTGCACGAAGTCCGGCAGATCAACACCGCCCTGCGACGTTTAAAGGATTACGGCTTCGGTCTGCTCGATCTGGTTCCCCCGCCGAACAAAGCGGGCGAGCCCGTGTATCCCTTCGTGGTTCATCCCGATGGTTCCGGCCCGCAGAAGCTGCCCAGCCTCCGCGATCTGCTGCCCATCCTGCGCAAACTGGGTGAGAAGGATCTGCAGATCACCCGCTTTAAAGGGCTGGGTGAAATGGACCCCGAGGAACTGTGGGAAACCAGCATGGATTCCACCACCCGGCTGCTGCTGCAGGTCACCATGGAAGACGCCGCCGGAGCCGATGAAATCTTCCGCGTGCTGATGGGCGACCACGTGGAACCCCGCCGCGAGTTCATCGAAAAGCACGCCCTGGAAGTGCGCGACCTGGACGTGTGATGATCACAGGTGGTGTGGGACATAATTCCTGTCACATCGGACATAAAAACTGGCCCACTTTGACACAATACCTGTCACAACTCCGGGTCGCGGCGTCGAACGGCTGATGCCTCGTCCGCCACGGCTGTTAACCGCTAGGTTGTAGGTTCGAGTCCTACTCGGGGAAGGGGAACGGCCTGATCGGCCGGCAGCCGGGCGTTGCGGCGAGCCAGATCATCCAGCACGCGCCGTGTGACGGCCGAGACCGGTCGGCGGGCTGTGGTGAGATACACGCTCCGGATGGCGTCATCCACGAACTGCCGCAGCGCGGGGTGCCGTTCCAGCAGACTGGTCCGCCGCGACCGCCCCCGTCCTCCCCGCCGCGAGGTGGCCGGGACCAGTGCCATCCGATCCTGCCCGGCCCTGGCCCATCTGTCGAAATACCGCCGGAGCGAACGGGGCGAACAGGGTCTGCCCAGAGCCTCGAGTTCAGCGGAACGCTGGCGGTAGTCGCTGCGGCGGGGCGTCCGCTCGAGCCGGGTCAATGGTTCGATCGCGTCCCAGCGGTCCCGGAGAACCCGCTGCTGTTCGGTCGTCAGTTCGTAGACGTCCCGAGCCGGGGACGAGGCCGGGGCCTCCTCCCCGGCCGCGAACCGCAGCCGCCCGGCGGCGTACAGCGAGAGGATCTCGTTTTCCGTCAGCGACTGCTCCTGCTGAAATGTCAGGTCCCGGGCGACGAACTGACCGGCGGCGGTCTGGCGGACGATCCGGAAGGCCCGTCCGTCCAGCAGCCACTCGGTGCCCACACCGAGTCGAACGGATCCCATGGATGTGTTCCTCCGGGAGAGATGAGAGTGGAATCGGAAAGCGGAGTGGTCAGCAGTTCGCCGTCGAGCCGGCCCGTTGCCAGCAGGTGGAATACGGCAGCCCGCCCGGCACTGCGGTCTCGGGGACAGACGGCATCGAGAAGTTCCCCGCAGGGAAGCGGCCCGGATCCGGCGGCCGCGATCAGTCGGTCCCGGAGATCCGGATCACAGGCCGCCTGGCGATACCGGCCGACCAGCCGGAGGCTGGCCAGCAGCGGCCCGGCAGTCAGCTGCTGTTCGGTAACCACATGGAAGGTCCAGCCGTGTTCCGCTGTGAACGATCTCGCCACGGTCAGCTTCCGCTGCACCTCGGCTCGAACCAGTTCCACCAGACGCCGCTCCCGGTCGTCGGGGTCACAGTTCCAGGGAACGGGACGGGTTTCGATGACGAAGCCGGCCGCCAGCTCTTCGATCCGGTCCGGGTCCGCGGGGACTGACCCGTTCGATGCGGGACAGCTGCGGCGGTCAGCGGGACAGTGCAGAACGTGCAGCTGCAGTCGCTCATCAGCCGGCTGCAGCACCAGCTGGTGGCAGTGACCCGAGAGCACCATCCGGCCATAGCCCCACAGGTTCGCCTGGCTGAGTGCGGCAGCGATGGCCGCACAGTCCGCCGCTGCCGCAGCGCGCGCCGGCAGCAGGTGAAAGCTTCTTCCGGAGAGCAGCAGCAGGTCGAACCGCTGCGGATCGAAGCACTGCTCCACATGGATCGTCCGGTCGTCTTCCGGTTCCAGCGACGCCAGCTCCGACTCGCTCAGTTCGAGCAGTTCGCCCGCGGCATACGCGAACCCCCTGCCGACTTCGGCGAACGGGAGCTCTCCGTGCAGCGGGCAGCAGCGGCGCTGCTCGATCTGGCGACCGCAGCCAGCGTGCAGCTGACGCAGCGGACCGCGACGGGACGTCACGGCGGCCGCGTAAGCCCTGACCGGGACGACGCACTGACCCAGCTGCAGACGGCCGATTCAGGAGGCGCGACTCGCAGGTGAGATCACCATCGTCGGGACATCAGCGGTTTGAGAGACCATGGGCATTCCTTTCTGTTGCAGGATCGGTGAATCGCTGGCGGCGAACTGCCGCCGGCGACAGCCGCGCCGGTCGCGATGAGGGTTGCAGCGATGTCGGAAACATCGACGATCTGGCGGCGGCAGACCCCTGTCCGGAAGTGCGCACCGCCACGCCGATCAGCGCCATTGCGATCAGCACTTCCACAGAGACCGCCAGGGGAATCAGGAAAACGGACCGTTTCTCCACAGGGGAGCCGGCCCCGGCGAATACGGGCTACGTGGCGGCGGTCGACTCGAGGCCGTGAAACGTCAGCCACGAGACGTAGAACTCCCGCCGCATCTGACTGATGCGGGCCGGCGACAGCCGGTACCTGCGGGCGACCTCGCCAGTGGAGAACCCGCAGGCCAGATCCCAGGCGATCTGCCGCGTGCGGCGGGCGAACCGGCTCAACCAGTTCGGAATATCGATCCGCAGCGCGGCCTGCTCGGCGACCGAGATCCGGCGGTCCTCGACCAGTACCGGCAGCCACTCTTCCTCAAGTCGGCACCAGTGATCAAGCCGTTCCACCTGGAATCGCTTCCTGAGCCGGGCATAGCGGGAGAGTGGCTCCCGCACGTTGAGCCGCGTCGCGATCGTCCGTCCGGACTTCACCTGACGAATTGCGAACCGGGCCAGTGGCGCGAGCGACGCGACACCGGCCCGCCCCTGCCGAACCAGCCGCTCGTAGCGGACGGTGACGTTGACGAGTGATTCCTGCAGCGCATCCTCGCGGGCCTCGCCCCGCAGCCGGCGGAACCCGAACTGCAGCTGCCGTTCAATCTCCGGCAGCATCTCCAGCAGTCCCTGCCAGTCGATGGTTCTGCCTCTGCGTGAAACCCTGCTGATCTTCTTCTTCACGGGCGACCTCCGGAGGAAAAGGAGACCGCCCGCGCGGGGCGGTCGTGCACGGACACAACCACCCCGCAGCGAGGCGAGGCGGGAACACACGGGGAGCGTCATTAGCCGGGCAGAGCGTCATCAGGGGATGCGACAGCCCGTCCGCGGCATGAGAAAAACGGCCTGCAGAGACAACTCTGAGAGCTAGAGTTCCCCATCATGTAATATGACGCGAAAACGTCGCAAATTTAGATGCAGCATGTGGTTGCGGCGTGACAGGCGGCCGGCCCACCGAACGGCGGATTCGGCGGCGTGGTGAGCTGCGACCGGGCGAAGATGTACTGACGGTTCGGACGGCTGCAGTGGTGCTGGGCGCATCTCAAACGCGACTTCCAGGCGCTCTTCAATCGCGGTGATCAACAGCTGAAACGTCTGGGCGCGACCTGCTGCGACCGGTGCGGGAACTGTTCCGGCAGTGGTCGCGGTGCCGGGACGGCACGATCACCCGCCGCGGGCTGAAACGGCTGCTGGCTCCGGTCCGCCGGCAGGTGGAGAGCCTGCTGCTGCGGGGCTACGGGACCGGTGCGGACGGGATGTGCCGCGAACTGCTCGAGCACCGGGATCGGCTGTATCTCGGCGAGCATCGGGATTGCGGCCATCGCGGCCGCCGTCTGCAACAGCCTGCCGCTGTTCTTCCTCGTCGCTGGGGGTCTGATCGCAGCCAGACTGTTCACGGGTGAAGTTCGTCTGCCGAAGGAGCGTCGCGGCACGGCAGCGTAGCCGGCGGTCTTGCGGCTGGTATTGAACCGCATTTCCACCCGGTTCGGGGTTTATTTCAATTCTCATTCTGGCATCCGATCAGCCATCCATCGGGCCGGCGTTCGCCTCATGCCTCGTTGACATCCTGCTCCCGTACAGTCTACGATCGACACATCCACGAGAGCTGATCCGTTTTCCTGGCCACCCCTGCCGGGCGGCTCGCGTGAGTTCCACCGGTGCACGCAGTCCGAATCGGTCAGTGCAGGAATGAAGACCTCAGCTCGTGTACTCCGCGTCGTCGGCTTTGCGCTCTGGTTCATGGCCGGCGTACTGACTGTGGCAGCAACGGCCGGCGGGCCGCTGCACCAGCAGATTGATGCGCTCGTCGAGCAGCGGCTGGCTGAGCGGAACATCGTTCCGTCGGAGACGAGCAGCGACGCGGAGTTCGTGCGGCGGATCCATCTGGATCTGACGGGCGTGATTCCGACTGCCGGGCAGGTGCGTTCGTTTCTGGACGATTCCTCACCCGACAGACGGCAGCGACTGATCGACGAGCTGATCGCCAGCCCCGATTACGCCATCCACATGGCGCGGGTGGTCGACGTGATGCTGATCGAGCGGCGGATCCCGACGATCAGATCGTACGACGTACCGTCGCCAGCCTGGCGGAGCTATCTGACGCAGGCATTCGCGGAGAACCGGCCGTGGGACCGGATCGTACGGGACATTCTCACCAGCGACGGCACAGACGAAGCCAACGCGGCGGGAGTGAAGTTTGCCCTGGTCCGCGACGTCGAACCCCATCTGCTGACGCGGGACGTCGGACGGTTGTTTCTGGGAATCGATCTGCAGTGTGCCCGCTGCCACGACGATCCCCGCTTCGACGCATACCGCCAGGCCGACTACTTCGGCATCTATGCCTTTCTCCAGCGGATGACGGCTTTTCGAGATAACAAGCAGAATGTCTCGCTGGTGGGCGAGAAGGCAGACGGCGGGACGATGTTTGTGTCGGTCTTTACTGCGGAGAGCGGCGAGACCAGTCCCCGCCTGCCGGGCGGTGAAATGATTATCGACCCGCCGCTGGAGGAGGGAAACGAGTACGTTGTGAAGCCGGAAGCCGGTGAACGCGGCGTGCCGGTGTACAGCCGCCGTCTCAAACTGGCCGAACTGCTGCCGCGGGCGGAAACGCAGGGTTTCTCGCGGAACATCGTCAACCGCATCTGGGCGACAATGCTGGGGCGGGGTATTGTGGAACCGCTCGATCTGCATCACCCCGGCAACCCGCCTTCGCATCCCGAACTGCTGGCCGCGCTGGACGAGTACTTCGTCGAAGAGGGGTTCGATACGCGGGCACTGATGCGGGAGATCGCCCTGAGTCGGACGTACCAGCGATCCAGCATGCTTCCCGCCGATTCCGGGCAGATTCCTGCCGACGTCTTCGCTGCGGCCCGGCTTCGCGGCCTGAAGCCGGAACAGTTCGCCTGGTCGCTGCTGCAGGCGACCGGACGCATTGAGCAGTGTATGGAAGCTCTCGAAACGGCGCAGAAATCCGACGAAGCCACCACCACCGACGAACCGCCCGCGTGGAAAACGCGACTTGCGCAGCTCGAGCCGCTCGACCGTCAGGCTCAGCAGCTGGCAGAGGTGTTTGCCGGGCTGCCCGGTCAGCCTGCGGGAGCATTCCAGCCCACGGTCGATCAGGCGCTGCACCTGCTCAACAGCCCGACGATGGTATCGCTGATTCAGAACGCTCCGAGTACGCTGCTCGCGCGACTCCTGGCCATCACTGACGTGAAGCCTCTGACTGAGGAACTCTACCTGAGCGTGCTGAGCCGCCGGCCGGACGACAGCGAAGTCGCCGAGGTCGGTCGCGTTCTGGAATCGGCCGGCTCTGCTGAACAGGAACGGGAAACACTGACCACCCTGGTCTGGGGACTGCTGCTGTCGTCTGAATTCCGGCTGAACCACTGACAAAGAAGCCACGCCGAATGTCTCAATCGCCGTCCTCTACCCTGTCACGCCGGGCTTGGCTGGCCTCGACGGCGGCGGCCTCCCTCGGCTGCTGCGGGCTGACCTCACCGCTGCGGGCGGAATCAGCCGCATCACCGCGAAAACAGTTGCTGCTGCTGTTTCTCTCCGGAGGAGCCAGTCAGTACGAGACCTGGGATCCGAAGCCCGGCACCACGACCGGCGGGCCCTACCGCGGCATTGCGACATCGATTCCCGATGTGTTCATCAGCGAGCTGCTGCCGCACACCGCGAGAATCATGGACCGGCTGACGGTGGTTCGCAGTGTGAACTCGGGGATTGCCGACCACTTTCAGGGACATTATGCATTGCAGTCCGGCCGCGTCGCGCCGGGGTACCCCGTGCTGGGTTCGGCGGTGGCGAAGCTGCTCGAACGTCCCGGCGATGTGCTGCCCGGCTACGTCAGCATTCGCCGCGATGGCCCGAAAGCCTACACTGATGTGGGTGACGCCGGTTTCCTCGGAGCGAAATACGAGGGCGTGCGGATCGTCAACAGTCAGCCGCCGGCGAATCTGACCGCCCCGGCGGGTGTCTCACCGGCGCTGGCCGAAGCCATTGAGCGCGTGCGGGAGGCAGCCGACGGAAAGTTCCGGCAGAACCGGGACGGAGAACCGATCGACCGCTACGACACAACCTTCGACCAGGCGAAGGGGCTGATGCGGCAGCGTGAGATTTTCGATCTCTCGAAAGAGTCGCCCGCCGACCACGAACGCTACGGCCGGCACGAGTTCGGCCAGCACTGCCTGCTGGCCCGGCGACTGCTGCAGGCGGGAATCAGCTGTGTGCGGGTGACTCACTTCGACTGGGACGCGCATCAGGACAACTTCTACTGGCACCAGATACGCTGTGCCGAGTTCGACCGCACGTTTGTTACGCTGCTCGATGATCTCTCGCAGCGGGGCATGCTGGAACACACGCTCGTAGTGGCCGTGGGCGAGATGGGCCGCACCCCGAAGATCAACAACTTCGCCGGTCGCGACCACTGGGGCCGGGCGTGGAGCATGGCCATGGCCGGCTGCGGGGTGAAACCGGGCCTGGTATACGGGGCGACGAACGACGACGGAACCGAAGTGCGGGACAACCCCGTGCGGCTGGGTGACCTGTTTCATACATATTTGCGGGCGGTGGGGATCGATTCGAGCGCGATGTACGAGATCAACGGTCAGACGAACCCGATCGCCGATCCCGCCGCCCGGCCGATCGAGGCGCTGCTCGCCTGATCCTTCCTGCCGGTGAACTGCCATGAGCGTTGATCCCGCAAAGCACTCCCGCATTGCCGAACACCCGCTCAAGGTGTCGCTGCTGTGCTGCTGTTTCGATCCATCGGGCCGTTTCGTGTTGGCCGGCGGCCGCAGCCAGTCGGTCTTCTCGCTCGACATTGCTGCCGGAAAAGTCACATTGCTCGCCGGGCACGAATCGTGGGTCGGCGCGGCCGTGCGGGCGGGAAGCGATCTGCTGGTGACCGCCGACCATGCCGGGCGGCTGATCGCCTGGGACTGCAGCGGCGAGGTGCCGACCGTTCGCTGGAACATCATAGCCCACCCGGGCACGATTTTCGGACTGGCGGCGAGTGCCGACGGGAAGCGGCTCGCCACTGGAGACCGGGACGGCACGGTTCGCATCTGGCAGTCCAGTGACGGGCAGGCAGTGCAGGAAATCGCGGGCATCGGACATCCGGTCACTGCCGTCGCCTTCCATCCCGACGGCAGGCGACTGGTCTCGGCTGATCGCCAGCCGCAGAAACCGCGTCTGAAACTGTGGGACATCGCGACCACGAAGGAACAGCAGAGCATCGAGGTGCCGCAGCTCTCCGGATATCGCCGCGTCGAAGACATCGAGTGGGGCGGAATCCGCGGGGTGGCCGTTTCGCCCGACGGCAGCACCATCGCCGCCTGCGGACGAAGTGGCTACTCGGGACCAGCCAGCGTGCTGCTGTTCGACATTCAGAACGGCGAACTGCGGAAACAGCTCGACTCGACGCTAAAAGGCATCGGCTACCAGGCGACGTTTCATCCGCAGGAGTTTCTGCTGGCCGTTGCCGGTGATCTCGCGAAAGGCGAGTTCCGGATCTGGGATGCCGACACGACCGAGACTCTCACAACTGCCGAAACCGCCGGCCCATGCCTGGCGGTCGACATTGATGCGGCAGGCACGCGGTTTGCCGTCGCGCAGGCCTCCGGAGAACGCTCCAACCCCGATGCGGGAACGCTGGCAGTTCACGAGTGGTCGAACTGAAGCCAGTCGTCTGCGGCGACATGCGTGCCGCCTTGAGACCGCTTCAGGCCAGTGCCTTGTATCGGACGGAACTCCTCAGGAGCCGGGGAATCGCGGGGCCGTTGACCGTATCGATCCATCGTCAGAACGCCGGCCGAACACCTCGTGCACCACCTGGCCGCCGTTGACGGTCACCAGTTCACGGCGGTTGTGGTGCTCGTAGTACAGGCGATGCTGGTCGATCCCCAGCGCGTGCAGGATCGTGGCATGCAGATCATTGGGGTGCACGGGCCGTTCGATAGCGGCATACCCTACCGGATCGGTCTGCCCAATGATCTGACCGCCCTGTACCCCGCCGCCCGCCAGCCACATCGAATAACCGGACGGAGAATGATCCCTGCCCGGCTTCGCCGCGCCCCGCTGGCTCGCCGGTGTGCGGCCGAACTCTCCACCCCACACGACCAGTGTCTCATCCAGCAGCCCGCGACGCTTGAGGTCCTTCAGCAGTCCGGCAATCGGCCGGTCGGTTGCACGGCACTTCCCACCGTGGTTGCCGGCCAGGTCACTGTGCGCGTCCCACCCGCCGGACCGCAGCTGAATGAACCGCACGCCCCGCTCGATTAGCCGCCGGGCCAGCAGCAGCGTGCGGCCGTACTCGGCCGTTTCCTCCCGGTCGATGCCGTACAGCTGCTGTGTCTCTGCCGTTTCTCCCGAGAGGTCGAACGCTTCGGGAGCGGCCATCTGCATCTGGAAGCTGAGTTCATAGGCGCGAATACGGGCCTCCAGTTCCGAATGACTGGCGTGCCGCTCCAGGTGCCTGCCGTTGAGCCGGTGCAGCAGGTCGAGCTGCGCTCGCCGCTGAGTCCGGCTG
>JAGQPV010000908.1 GCA_020426545.1 Planctomycetaceae bacterium | reverse complement strand
GAGCAGGCCCTCGATATAGCTTTCGGGAGAGGTGACTTCAGGCGACTGACCCCGGAAGGCTCCGGAGAGGTCCTGGCCGGAAGCGAGTTCTCCCACCTTCTTGATATGCACCTGCGGGCCTTCGGCACCCTGCCGCTCGAACAGTGAGGAACCGACGATTCGGTTCTTGCTGCGTTCGATGAGGGCGGGATCGGCCAGATCGCCGGGATACACGAGTCCCCGGTTCAGCACGACGGTGCGGCGGGTGCGGGGATTGTCGCCGCGAATGTTCACATTGACCAGCCGCACGGTGTAGGGGCGGTCTTCGTCAATCTTGTAGACCAGATCGGCCTTGCCCGGTTCTTCGAGGAAGCGGGGCGTGGCATCGACTCCGGCAAACAGGTGGCCCAGTTCGCCGTAGCGGCCTTTGAGTTTCTCGGCGTCCTTCCGCAGGGTGCGGGAGTTGAAGTACTCGCCTTCCAGCAGTTCGAGGTCGCTGCGGATGCTCTGCGTAGTGAAGATCTCGTTGCCGAGAATTTCCACATTCCGCACACGATACCTCACGCCTTCATCGACAATGTACTCGATGCTGACGCGGGACTTGTCCTCGGAGTAGGCGAGCTTGTGATCGATGCGGACATCGAAGTAACCGAGGCTGTGGTAGTACTCGGTGACGGCGGCCACATCATCGGGAATGGTTTTGGGATCGTACTTGCCGCCCAGCACCCAGAGGATGGCTTTTTTGGTGACCAGTTTGGTTTTCAGCAGCTGATTGCTGAAATCCTGATTGCCGGTGAAACGGATGCTTGAGACACGAACTTTGGGCCCTTCCTGAATGCGGAAGATGACATCCCGATCCTGAGCACTGCCGCCTTTTTCGAGTTCGACCGAAGCGAAGTTGAAGCCCTTTTCCCTGTAGAACTGCTCCAGCCGGTAGGCGGCTTCGCGGTTGGCACTGACATCGAAGGGGCTGCCGGCTTTCAGGCCGGTCTGAGCGGCCAGGTGCTTGTCTTTGATTTTGTCGTTGCCGGCATAGGTGACTGTCTGCACGATGGGCCGTTCGACCACCCGGAAGATCAGTTCGAGGCCCTGATCGGTGCGGCGGTAACGGGGTTCGACGCTGAAGAACCAGCGGGTGGAGTACAGCCGGCGGACATCTTCCCGGACGGCGGTGGCCGTGGCCGGACGACCTGTCCGGGTGGTGATTTTCTGCAGAATGCTCTGCTCGGGGATGGTGACGTTGCCTTCCACCCTCACGGCCGACAACGGGTCATCGACACCGGGAGCGGGAGGATTCTCGGCCCCGGGATCGGTAGCCGGCAGCTGGCTGATCTGAGCCTGAGCCTGCGGGAGCACACCTGCAGGTGCGGGCCACAGCAGTTCGGGAGCGAGCAGGGCCAGGCAGCCAGTCAGCACCAGACGAACGCGACCGGCCGACAGCCGCCAGGGGCAGCAGTTCTCCGGGGTGCGGCTGATGTGGGGATCGGCCTTCATGGTGTGGACTTCCGGAACTCGGTTTTGATGTCAGCTACCGACCGACCGTTCTGTGTTTCCGGCCTGAGAACAGGCGGGAGACAACCGGGCCGCAGGCAGCCGGGACGGCGTACTGCTGGCTCGATACAGGGCAGACAGGGCTGGCGGTGAACTGGTTGCAGGCGGCCGGGATGTGGATGATCGGTATGGGAAAGCCTGAAATCTGCCGGACCGGACGGGCCTGGCAGAGTATATTCAGCAGGATTCTGCAGCGAACACAGGCCCGGCAGGGTGTTGTGGCGGCTTCCCGCACAACGGCTTCTGACGGGTTTGCTGGACAGGTTCTCCCGTGGAGAGAGCGACCGGTGCGCGAACGCGCGGCGGACAGGTTGAAGAAGATCGTGTTTCGGAATGACAATCGAACATATGGCGGATTGCCGGGTATCCAGATTGCTGCATTATC
>JAGQPV010000907.1 GCA_020426545.1 Planctomycetaceae bacterium | reverse complement strand
CCTATACGCTGCCCGAGGCCCAACAGGACCGCTTCATGTTCAAGGTGTTCGTGAAGTATCCCTCCTTCGAAGAAGAGAAGATGATCGCCCGGCAGACCACGGCGATTCAGAAGGACGACGTGCAGGCCGTGCTCAACGCGGAAGAAATTCTGGAACTGCAGCAGCTGGTCCGCCAGGTTCCCGTGACCGACCACGTGGTCGATTATGCTCTGGCCCTCGTCCGGCAGACCCGGGTGGGCGAACCGGGAGTTCCCGAGTTCATCAACGAGTGGCTGGGCTGGGGAGCCGGTCCCCGCGCCGTGCAGATGCTGCTGCTGGGTGGCAAGGCCCGGGCACTGCTGAACGGTCGGACCCACGTATCCACCGAGGATATTGCCGCCCTGGCCGCACCGGTCCTCCGGCATCGGATTGTCACCAACTTCTCGGCCGAGAGCGAAGGCATTACCTCGGACAAGGTCATCGAGCGGCTGGTCAGCGAAACCCCCTCCAGAGAAGGCGAACTGACGAGTGACCCAGGACTACAGAAGATTTTTGCTGCCTGAGGCCATCTCACGAATCTCACGGCTCGAAATGCGGGCCCGACGAATCGTGGAGGGTTTTCTGACCGGCCTGCACCGCAGCCCGTATTTCGGGAATTCGGTGGAGTTCGTGCAGCACCGTGAGTACGTCCAGGGAGACGATGTTCGCAAGATCGACTGGAAGGCCTGGTCCAAGACCGACCGGTATTACGTCAAGCTGTACGAGGAAGACACCAACCTCCGC
This sequence comes from Planctomycetaceae bacterium, assembly GCA_020426545.1. Lineage (GTDB taxonomy): Bacteria > Planctomycetota > Planctomycetia > Planctomycetales > Planctomycetaceae > JAGQPV01. The sequence goes on along the minus strand of JAGQPV010000907.1, from coordinate 1,163 downwards.
ACCACGCTGCTGCTCGATGTGAGCGAATCCATGCAGTTTGGCAGCGGGGCCATGACGAAGTACGAATACGGCTGCACGGCGGCGGCGGCGCTGGCCTTCCTGCTGCTGCGGCAGCAGGATTCCGTCAGTCTCACCACCTTCGACGATGCGGTACGAAATCAGGTGCCCTCCCGCAGCCGGCGGAATCACCTGCATGCGATTCTGGCCGCCATGGCCGCCGAAGAACCGTCCAGCAAGACGGACCTCTACGGTATGCTGCGGGAAGTGGCCGAGAAGAAGTCCGAAAAAGGCATGATCGTCCTGATTTCCGATCTGTTCGCAGACCGGGAAGGGCTGTTCAAGGGCCTCCGGCTGCTGCGGCACCGCGGTCATGACGTCCTGCTGCTGCACATTCTGGATGATCAGGAACTGGACTTCACCTACTCCGGCACCACCAAATTCGAGGGAATGGAGCAGAGCGGCGAACTGGTCTGCGATCCTCGGGCACTGCGGACCGGTTACATGGAAGCCATGACGGCCTTCCTCGACGAAGTCCGTCGCCGGTGTGCCCGGAACATGGTCGATTACCAGACAATCCGCACCAGCGAGCATCTCGACGCGGCCCTGGCCCATTACCTGAACCATCGGCTCGGCATGCGGCACTCCGTCCGCAACTGAGCAGCACCAGAAATTCGGCTGCTTCATTCAGTCAGTGCGGGATCATTTTACTCAGCAATCCAGAGACCAGACAGCGGGACTGCAGCCTTGTTTCAGAGCCTGTCGACGTTCATCGCCAGCCATTTTTTCAACCCGGCCTTCGTGCTGCCGGGCGTGGCCCTGGTAAGTTCGCCGATCATCATCCATCTCATTAACCGCATGCGGTTTCGCCGGGTGCGGTTCGCGGCGATGGAATTCCTGCTGCAGAGCCAGAAACGCAACCGCCGCCGGCTGCTGATTGAACAGCTGCTGCTGCTGCTGCTGCGAATCCTGATCATCCTCGGCCTGACCGCGCTGATCGCCCGGCTGATTCTCGACGAATCTCAGCTGTCGATGTTCCGTTCCGCCAGAACCCATCACTTCGTGCTGCTCGACGACAGCGGCTCCATGCGGGACCGCTGGGGAGAAACAACCGCCTTCGATGAAGCTCTGGGAGTTGTCCGCCGCCTGGCCGCCGAAGCGGCCCG
>JAGQPV010000906.1 GCA_020426545.1 Planctomycetaceae bacterium | reverse complement strand
AACCGACCAGGCACCGGGTGAACCAGGCACCGGGTGAACCAGTCGCCGGGTAAACCACGCACCGGGTCAGCGGCACGGTGAACGCTGTATGCCATGCCCGTCTCCGTAAGGCGGAACGGGCCTCCCCGGGCAGGACGACCGCACGGGAACTTCGGCGGGACAGGCCCGCGCTTCTGACGGAGCTTCAGCCGGGATTGAGCAGACCGGGCTGTGAAGGACCACTCCACTGTGAGCGAAACAATACCGGCAGGCTGCAGCGGCTTCACCGCGGAACAGGCCGAACTTCTCCAGCTGAATCAGCAGCTGCTCGATGCCATCGACTCGGGCGACTGGGACGTGTACGCCCGGCTGTGCGATGCCGGGCTGACCGCCTACGAGCCGGAAGCGGCCGGTCACCTGGTTCCCGGGCTGGGCTTTCACCGCACCTACTTTGAGGCGGAACGGTCCGGCAGTGCCCGGTCGGTACTCAGTTCGCCCCATGTGCGGCTGATGGGCGACAGTGCTGTCATCTGCGGGATTCGCCTGATTCAGCGGCGAAGTGCCAGTGGCAGCCAGTCCACATCGGCCTGCAGTGAAACCCGTGTCTGGCAGAAATCCGCGGATGGCTCCTGGCGGCATGTGCACTTCCACCGTTCGCCCGCCGGCTTTGTGGAACTGACTGCGGCGGTCGCTTCCAGCGGCGGGAACGAATCCCCGGCTGCCGGCAGCTGACAGGCTCCGACTGGCAGAAGCAGCCCGCCGGCTGATACCGCCCGCTGCCCCTCCCTCCCGCATTCCGAATTCCTCCCCTTCCCCGCAGATCGCGACCCCGCAGCCTCTGCCCGATCGGCTTCACCGGTGACGTGCGGCAGAACGTGCCGGGAACCGGGCTGCCTGCCCGGGAACCCATCTTTCCACAGATGCCGATATGTGCTATCCAGCGTCGGTCGATCGCCACAGGACAGATTCTGCGGCCGTCGTACGGGCGGTTGCGATGCCGCCATTTACGCGACGAGGACAGTGCATTGTTCGAGCCGGACTGACGGGACAGGGCCAGCCCGCAGCCTGCGGTTCAACGGTGCAACAGGGGGGAACCTGCCGTGTCACGCATCAGACGTCCGCGACACGAAGTCACCGAGTTTGAAGAAATCTTCCGTGGCTTTCGCTTCGAATGGATCCAGTTGAAACGCGGCGGGCTGCGCCTGTGGTGGAGCCTGCAGCGTGGACTGCTTTCCCCCCTGTGGCCACCCAACTGGTTCCGCTGGATCTGGCGGTCGGATGTCTGCCGCTTTATCACCCTGCCGCTGCGGCGCGTGGGCCTGCGGGTCTCCCCGTTCCGCGAATTCGGCACCGGCGCAGCCGGGTTCGGCGAATCGGAAACGGCCTGGAAAGCGGTCCATTTCCAGCCGGTCGAACGGGAAAAGTTCACCTCGATTACCCTGGAATCGCTGAAGGAAGCCCTGCGGGAACCCACGTTCGAACCCACCGTGGTCGAACGCACGCTCACCAGCTCTGCCCCGGAACCCCAGCGTCCCCGGCGGATTCCTTCCCGGCTGCCACAGTCGGTTCCCGCAAAGCCCCGTCCGACGGAACCACGTCCTGCCGTTGTTGAGCGTTCGGAAATTGCTCCGCCCGTGCGGCGACCGGCGGAACGCCACCCTCCGCGACCGGCACGGCGAACCAGCTCCGCCACTACTTCGGTGACTCCCGCACAGCCGGCCCCGCTGGCTCCGCGCTACACGGGAACCTACCGCGCCACTTCGGAAAGCCGCGGGCCCGCCTGGACGTTCGCCTCGATCACGGGCACCGTGGGTGTGATCCTGCTGTTCCTGCTGCTGTTTGGCTCTCTGCAGACGCCCCAGCCGGCCGGAACCGACACCGAGACCGCCGGGCTCATCGCTCCCCGGATTGCCAGTGCACGCATCGAACAGCCAATTGACTCGCCAC
>JAGQPV010000905.1 GCA_020426545.1 Planctomycetaceae bacterium | reverse complement strand
ACACCCGCAAGACAATTCCCGGCTGGCGTCTGCTACAGAAGTACGCGGTGCGGGCCGGTGGCGGAACGAACCACCGCATGGGCCTGTACGATGCCATTCTGATTAAAGACAACCACCTCGCAGCCTGGTGCGAATCCTCCGCTGAAGCCGGCGAAAGCCCGGATGGGGCTCTCAGCCGGGCCGTCGAAGCAGCGCGCAGCCAGACAGGCGGCAAACTGCCGGTGGAAATCGAAGTCGATACCCTCAGCCAGCTGCAGGATGCCCTGGCCGCCAGCCCCGAATTTGTGCTGCTGGACAACATGACCTGCAGCCAGCTGCGGGAAGCGGTTGAGCTGAGAAACCAGGCCAGCCCCTCCACGAAGCTGGAAGCCTCCGGCGGTGTTACCCTGGCGACCGTGGCGGAAATCGCCGCGACCGGCATCGACCGCATCAGCGTTGGCACGCTGACGCATTCCGCCCCCGCACTTGATCTGGCCTTCGACTGGCAACCGGACTGATCGGCTTCCGCAGGCCGCACCACGCCAGTCCAGACCACACACCCGCCGCTTCCCTCACGCCGTCGCAGACAGAGCCATTTCATGAGCCGATCGCAGAGCCTGGCCCTGCTGGAGGTCGCCAACCTCACTCCTGCCCTGTTCGCTGTCGACTGCTGCCTCAAGGCGGCCAATGTCCGGCTGCAGGGAGTGGAAAGCACCGACGGAGCCGACCAGTGCATCCGGCTGATCGGCTCAGACGCCGAAGTTCGTCAGGCCGGCGAACAGGGACTGGCCGCGGCTCTCCGCATGGGCACCGAGGCCCGGCTGACGATTCTGTCGGCACCGCTGGACGAAACGGCGGCCGTGGCCGACCTTCCCCCCGTATACAGCCCGCTGCTCGGGCTGTATGACCACCGTAAACCCGGAGAAACCGGAATGGCTCAGACAGACGCAATCGGGCTGCTGGAAACACAGGGGCTCGTCGCCGCGCTGCATGCGACCGACGACATGCTCAAGTCATCGAATGTGACATTGCTCGGCAAAGAGAAAATCGGCGCCGCCTACGTCACCATCGTCATCAGTGGCGATGTGGCCGCCGTGCAGACAGCCATCGCCACCGGAAAGCAGACGATCGAACGGCTCGGCGGAACGCTGATCATGGCCGACACCATCGCCCGCCCGCATGCCGAGCTGGCCGCGCTGCTGCCCGTCATGCCGAAATAAACCCGCCGCCGAACTCAAACCGCAGAAGCCATCCCGACGGAGACTTCAGGGCGGGACTCGACGGCGAATTCCGGCAGACACACCACCACGCGGGAGCGGGCCTTTCGGCCCTCCCGCGGGCTGTGTTCCTGCGCTCATTTCATCAGCTCAGCGGCTGTCCTGCACGGCGAAAAACTCCGCTCGCGCAGTGGCCTGTTCGCAGGCTGGGTCAGTACTCGTTTGCCGCGTCCGTCTCGTCGTCATCAAACCCCGCGAACGACGATTCCTGAATCTCGCCGATCTTTCGCTCGGCCACTTCCTGCTGCAGCTGGGCAATCACGTCGTCGATGGGCATCACACCCAGGTCGCCCTGTTCGCGGTTTCGCACGGCCACCGCATTCTGTTCGGCTTCCTTCGGCCCGACGACCAGCATGCAGGGAATCAGGTCGAGCTGGGCCTGGCGAATCTTGGCCTGCAGTTTGGCATCCTGGGTATCGGTCGTCACGCGGAAGCCTGCCGCGCGAAACTTCTGTTCCACCTCGCGGGCATACCCGTCCGACTTCTCACTCAGCGGCAGCACGCGAATCTGCTCCGGAGCCAGCCACAGCGGGAACTTGCCGGCAAAATGCTCAATCAGCATGCCGACAAACCGCTCCAGCGAACCCAGCGGAGCACGGTGAATCATCACCGGCCGATGCGGACGGTTGTCTGAACCCACATACTCCAGTTCAAACCGCTCCGGCAGGTTGTAGTCCAGCTGCACAGTGCC
>JAGQPV010000904.1 GCA_020426545.1 Planctomycetaceae bacterium | reverse complement strand
AAAGCAGATTCGCGCACTGCACGGGCTGGATCTGGTCCGGCAGAAGTCTCTGTTCGGCGGTCCGTACCTGTGGTTCAACTTTATCTCGCGGTCGGTCGTGCACAGCGTGGCCCTGCTGCTGGTGGACTACAACCGCAAGGCGATTCCGCTGGATGAGCTGCCGCAGATCAGCAGTCAGGAGCGGGAAACCTACGAGCAGTGGCTGGCGGAAGAGGAATCGCATGCGGCCAGCAGCGCCGCGGCGACGGAGACCTCCAGCATCACCGAACAGAACTACGTCACCACGGCCTTTACAGCGCTGCACTTCCTGGACGATGACCCGCAGCGGGACAGAGAACTGGCACAGAGGTTCGGCGACCGGGTGCTCCAGCGGGTTCAGGTGGACCGCAGCCTGCTGATTCGACGGATCTTCGGCACCTATCCCATGCACGACCGTCCCAAAGAACAGCGGATGGTTAATCTGTATGCGCTGTATGCCGGCTGGCTGGCGGGGGGGCGGGCGATTCTGTTTCCCTGGTTCCTGCTGGTGCTGCTGACGCAGCTGCTGCTGGCGTTTGTGGTCTGGATCGCCCGCAGTGTGCGGGAAATCAGAAATCCCCAGTTGCGGCGAACCAATCGCGATGCGGCTCGGGCGCACTATCATACGGCCGTCCGTAAGATCCGCCGGATTCGCGAGCCGATTGTTGCCGCCTGCACCCGGCTCCGCATGCAGTTCGACCCGGAATATCTGGGGGTTCCCCTGCCCGGTCACGCGGCTTCGGCTCTGAATGGGGCCGATGTGGAGGTGGACTACGAATTCCTCAACCCGGGGATCGATGCGATCGATCATGTGGAACGGCTGCGGCAACGGGCCGAAGCCGACATGCAGCGGCTGCACGCACTGATTGAAGATGGTCTGCTGGTGAAGGCGGCCCGGGCTGTTTCGCTGCCCGATGAGGCCTTTGCGTCACCGCAGCATCTGCGGGCTGCGTCGGTGGCCTATCTGGCGGATTACCGCAATGTGCGCCGGCATCTGTCCTCGGAAGAGATTCTGCAGGATGTCTGCCGCATGGCGGTCGCCGGACCGGTTCCGCCACGTGTCTGGACACTGCAGCCGGGCCTGCGCCTGAAGTTCCACCGGTACTGGCGGCAGTTCGGCAGCGGCGACCGGCTGGCACGGCGTTCTGCCTGGCGGGCGGTGGCCGCCAACCAGTGGGGTGCGGCCGATGCGCTGGGATGCCTGCCGGAGAAGGGGGCAGATCCAGGGGCGGAAGGCGTTCAGATTCTGGCGGCCATTCTGCTGCACCCCGGTCGCATCACCGAGCAGCTGCTGACCTTGCGGGCGATTCAGACGCTGTCCATTCTGGATGTGCTGAACTACCGCGAACACGTGTTTCAGCTGGGCCGCTATGCGGAAATGGGAGATCGGCCCGGCAAACTGCTGCAGTGGAATACCACGCCCACCCAGCCGGTTGAAGAACCCGGCACCGTGGATACGGCCAGCGGGATATAAGGCGCCATGCTGGCACAGCAGACGGCAGGCCCTTTGATTCCGTGCCGCAGCTTCCTCAGCTGCGGAACACGAAATACACGGCGCCGCACAGGCACAGGGCCGCCCACAGAAAGTCCAGCCGCAGCGGCTGCTTCATATACAGCACGGCGAATGGCACGAAGACGGCGAGGGTGATGACCTCCTGCAGAATCTTCAGCTGGCCGAGATTCAGCCGGGTAAAACCGATGCGATTGGCCGGCACCTGCAGCAGGTACTCAAAGAAGGCAATGCTCCAGCTTGCCAGGACGGCCACCAGCCACGGCCGCCGTCCCAGCTCTTTCAGGTGCCCGTACCAGGCGAACGTCATGAAGACGTTCGAGCAGATCAGCAGCAGAACCGTTTTCACAATGACCGACACATGCGTCTCACATGAGCAGACGGACGCGGGGCTGGAGCCGGTTGAGTGACTGCCGCCA
>JAGQPV010000903.1 GCA_020426545.1 Planctomycetaceae bacterium | reverse complement strand
AGAAGCCCGTAAACCGCACGCCTTCCTTCGCGAGAGCATCCAGCCGGGGTGTCTGAATCTGCTGCTGCCCGTAACAGCCCAGGTCGCCGTATCCCAGGTCATCCGCCATGATGAAAATGATATTCGGCTGCCGGGCCGGTTCGGCCGCTGGCAACGGCGCGACGGCACACAGCACCAGGGCGACTGGCAGCAGCCAGCCCCGCAGGAAAGCGGCCGGCGGAATTCGTCCGGCCACACGGAGAGCCGTTTCAGGCACAGAGCGCAGTCGGGTTCCCACAGGCAACGAAGGGGCAGTCATGGAGTTCTCCTCGGTGAGCGGTGTCTTCCGGTGCGGAAGCCGGCAGCAGCTCACCGAGTATCGGCTCACCGGGCGGTTCAATCAAGAAGGCGGCGGTGGCACACCGGAAACGGCAGCCCCGGCGGCAACGTCAGAAAAGAGGAAAAAGGACACTCATGCGAATAACCCTCGCGATCTTCTTCACCGTGGTACTGATCGGAATGACCGTGGTTACCGTCCGGGCCTCGCTGGTGCGGCCTGTGTGGGACAACGGCCAGCTGCTGCGGGACCCGTGGTTCATCGCCACGTTGTGCGATGCGTACTTCGGCTTTCTGACGTTCTATCTCTGGGTGCTGGTGCGTGAGCGCCGCCTGCTGCCGAAGCTGTGCTGGCTGGTCGCCATCCTCCTGCTGGGCAACTTTGCAATGGCAGCCTATGCGCTGATTCAACTGGCCCGGCTGGAACGTGGTCGCCCATTAAGCGACCTGCTGTGTCCCCGTCCCGCGCAGTAAACTGAGGCTACTCAAGTCCAGGCCAGTTCCATCGGAAAGGTGTCTGATGCAGACGATTGTGGTCTTCAGTGGGGCCGGGCTGTCGGCCGAGAGCGGCATTCCCACCTTTCGCGATGCGGGCGGGCTGTGGGAGAACCACCGCTTTGAAGAAGTGGCCTCGCCGGAGGGCTGGCGGAGGGATCCCGAGCTGGTGCTGCGGTTCTACGGGCTGCGGCATGAGGCCATTGCCCAGGCCGAACCGAACGATGCTCACCGGGCCATTGCCGACCTTGAGCAGCGGTACCGCGTGATCAACTGGACGCAGAATATCGACAACCTGCTGGAGCGGGCCGGCTGCACCGATGTGCGGCACATGCACGGTTCGGTGTTCCGGCAGAAGTGCGAACATCACCGCGAGGCTGCCAGCGGGAAGGGATGGTGCGATTACCTCGGCGAGTGCCCGCGGCCAGTTCAGCCGGGCGACCTGTGCCCCGAATGCGGTGGCCAGCTGCGGCCCGATGTAGTGTGGTTCGGTGAGTCCGTGCAGTTCGAGTTCAGCGAAGTACACGCCATGTGCCGCGAGCTGGAACAGAACGACGGGGTCTTTATCTGCGTGGGCACCTCCGGCATGGTGCAGCCGGCCGCCAGCCTGATCTCGCTGTTCGCCGGTGTAAGGCGGAAATATCTCATCAATCCCGATGCTGTTCCCGTGGGCGATTATGAACTGCTGGCTGAATCAGCCTCGACGGGCCTGCGTCGGCTGGCGCGGGTGTTGTGAGGTAATTGCGGTGCAATGTCGAGATTTTGTTGATTGACATTCCGGAGTGACAGGGCTCGAATGAACACGTTCGGGGTCCAGGCTGTTAAGTGGTCTCCCTGTTTCAGGTGTGGCAGTCGAGTGTGTCAGTGGCTGACCGGGTATGGGATGCTGGCCACATGAGAAGTCTCGAGCTACTGCGGGCTTTCTGTCCTTTCAGACTCGAAGGAATGTCAGGGCGAATTCTATGGCGAACTACTGTCCGCGATGTGGTGTGAAGGAAGGGTTTGTGACGTGTTTCGTTCTTGATGCAGAAAGTAAGAAATATCACTGTGCCAGATGCATAGACGAGATTGCTGAAGAAAAAAGGGTGGTCAAAGAACAGGAAGAAAGAGATCGGGTAAATCGTCTAATGCAGATCAGTAGAAAGG
>JAGQPV010000902.1 GCA_020426545.1 Planctomycetaceae bacterium | reverse complement strand
CGGCGGGACTGTCCCCGCTACCGGCCAATTCAACTGCTCAACTGCCGGCATACGGATTCAGAAGACGGCGGGAAGGACGGAACCGGCTGGCTCTGTCTGGAAAATTCACCCCGGCAACCTCTGAAGCCGCCCGCTGATGGACAGTTTCAGGCTTCGACGGGTTCGCCGGCTTCCTCGGTTTTTCCGGAGGCCAGCTCTTCCTTGGCCGTAACGGCCGTCAGCCGGGTACGGAGCTTGCGGCAGGCTGCGTTGCAGCGACGCCACAGCGGGTCGCGGCGACGGCTGGCTTCCGGCACGCCCTGCTCGTCCAGCTGAGCGATACGCTGTGCCCGGTCGGCTTCTGCACGGGACAGCTGCCGTTCAAGTGATTCACGGGACAGCGGCATGATCAGTCCTTCTCTGTAGTATTGTGCGGAAAACACCTGGTGCTGCCCATTCCAGTACGCTTTCCCCGGAGGGATTGTGGCACTGGGCGGCTGGCCAGTAATTCCGATATGAATCGCAGGATACAATGCAATACAGGACCAGAACCGAGTCTGGCAACCTCAACCGACACGCATTCTTGCAATCCGGCTGTCAGGTTTCAACATCGAACGGTGCGAATTGAGGCAGAGAAAGCACGGAATCCGCCGCCGACAGGTTTGATCCGGAAGGAGCTGCGGTAGCGGAGATTGGCAATCTGCAGTAAACCTGAACCGATGCGAGACTCTGGAGAAGCGGAACCCTCCCGTTCCAGCCCGCCTTCCGGCGTACTATCCCTCCACAATCCACGCAGTGCAGCGAGACGCGTTGTGACGGAACCCGTTCGAGCTGAAGCAGATATGTGGCGACGTGCTGTCTGCCTCCTGCTGGCCGGGTTCTTCTTTTCTCTGGGCGCCCTGGGGGTGATTCTGCCCGGGCTGCCGACGACGCCGTTCCTGCTGCTGACCAGCTACTTCCTTGCCCGGTCGTCGCCGCGGTGGCATGCGGCCCTGCTGCGGTCGCGGTGGTTTGGACCTGTTCTGCGGGACTGGCAGGAACAGGGAGGAGTTCGCCCCGGTGTGAAACTGTGGGCCACCGGGGTGGTGGTGCTGGCAGTGAGCGCCATGCTGGTCTTTTCCAGCTTCCCGCTGCCGGCCCGGGCGGGGGCTGCCCTGCTGGCCGGTGTGGGCCTGGTGGTGGTGTGGCGGCTGCCGAAAGCCAGCAACCCGGCGAATTCCGTCGTTCTCGATCAGAACTGCCTGTCCGCCGTCGACAGTTCCCCGGTGGCGGACTGTTCCGCCCTGATGGACCATGACACTCTGGTGGACTGCTCCCCCGTGACGAGCGAATCCGGCAGCAGGACGACCGTCTGAAGGCCACGAACGACCGTCGGCCTGGCTGCCCGGCACTTCCAGGCCAGCGGGCAGGTCGGCTCAGGTGATGATCTGCTGGATTGGCTCGGCTCCTTCGACCCCCACGAGCGTTTCATCGAGGCCGCTGTAGAAGTAGCTGAGATTGTTCGGGTTGAAGCCGAGCTGGTGCAGAATGGTGGCGTGCAGTCGTTTGACGTGGAACGGGTCTTCCGCGGCCTGGGCACCAAGTTCGTCTGTGCTGCCGACACTGACACCACCGCGAATTCCACCTCCGGCCATCCACATGGTGAAGCCGGAGCTGTTGTGGTCGCGGCCGGTGCCTTTGGCGTACTCGGCGATGGGCTGTCGGCCGAACTCGCCGCCCCACACGATGAGTGTGTTCTGCAGCATGTCCCGCTGGCGGAGATCGCGAATCAGGCCGGCGATGGGTTTGTCTGTCTCGGCGGCGTGCAGCGTGTGATTGTGCTTCAGGTCGCCGTGGGCATCCCAGTTGGCGTCGTTGTGGTTGCCACCGGAGTAAATCTGCACGAAGCGGACACCCCGTTCGACCAGGCGGCGGGCCAGCAGGCACTGCCGCCCGAAGGTGGAGGATTTCGGTTCGTTGAGACCGTACATCTGCTGGGT
>JAGQPV010000901.1 GCA_020426545.1 Planctomycetaceae bacterium | reverse complement strand
ACCACGCCCAGTGGAAATCCGCGGGTGCCGTCCAGCGCGGTGACGGCTGCCGTCGAGCACCGCCGCAGCCGAGGCGGATTATGCCCGGCGGAGGAATAGGACAGCTCGCGGGTGCGGGCGTCATAGATGCCGTAAAACGCGGTCACGAACGTCCCGTTTTCACCGATGTACCGTTCGCACAGCTTCTGATTCAGAAACTCCAGCATCTCATTCGGCGGACCGGGCGGGCCGGGGTACATATGGGCGATGCTGTGCGTGATGGCCATCATCACCGCGGCCGGTGTTCCATGACCGCTCACATCGGCAATCAGCAGGCCCCATTTGTCATCCGGCAGCGGGAAGAAATCATAATAATCTCCGCCCGCATACCGCGACGTCTGGTAGTAGGCGGCCAGCCGCAAAGTGGAGATCTCCGGAAATTTCGCAGGCAGCAGAGACCGCTGGATCTCGGCCACCACCGACAGTTCCCGGTCGACCTGCTGCCACGCCGATTCCAGCTGCTCGGCCAGAACCAGGTTATGCGTCGCCCGGCCAAACAGGTTGGACATCCACACCGTCTGCGGGAGTTCCTCGTACTGGAAACCATCAGGCTCTTCGCGGGTGACCACCACCATATTCAGCGCGGTCCCCTCATCGTACAGCGGGATCGCCATCAGCGATCGCTGCCCCGCCAGGTATTCCGCAGCCGGGTCGTCCTCCGCCACCTGCAGATCGTTAATGATGCAGGGCTCGTCCCCGTAAATCAGTTCGGCCAGCAGTCCGCCTTCCAGCTCGGGCAGTTTGTCCGGACGTTCCCACGGGTTGATGTCTTCCTTCCAGCCGCTGAACCGTGTCACCCGGAATCTGTTGTCGGACAGACTGCGGCGACTGAGAGAGATCCGTCGCCGGCTGGGAAACAGTCGTTCCATGCGGGCCGCATAGGTCCGCACCATCCGCTGCGGATCGGACTGCCGGCTCATCTCCCGCATGGTTTCGACAATCGCATCGAGCCGCTCGCGCCAGTCGCCGGCATCAAAACCGGCGGGCAGCGGTGGATCGATGGACAGAATGCCTGATTCGTCCGGGTTCAACTCAGAGATCGGCGGCTGACCAGATGTCACGATTCTGTTCCTCACTGAGGCAGGCAGGTTGTGAACGGATATTCTGCCGGCTGCTTCTGTGGTGGAAACCTGTTCCGATTCAGCGGGCCTGACCCGCCAGCGGAACTGGAAATTTTCCGCCAGTCAGGCTGGACCGCCGCGGCACGACCCGCTCCGCAGGAGAGCTTCCCGCAGGATCCGACCCGGCCCGGATGGCGAAAACGGCCGGCCCGGCCCGCGACCCCGCCAGTTATTGTACTGACAGAGCCGGGTGAGTGTGGGATGCATCCGGCAGGAATCCGCGGGATCAGCCGCAGCGAAATCATTCTTCCGCCGCTGGCCCGACGAATTCCACAGTCACATAGAAGGCACCCCGGGAACTGCCGTCCGCTTTTTCCAGCCACGTCTGCAGTCGGGTCGGTCCCGCCGGCAGTTCGAGAACCAGATGCGTGACGGCCGCCTCGGGTTCGATGTCCTGAAACTTTTCCTGCTGACCAGCCCGCACTCCGGCCCGTACCGCCTGCATCCGCACGGCATGCTCACCCGGACGCGTCTGCAGAGTGAAACGGTAAGTGCCGGCCCGCTCAATTTCGACCGTCCAGTAGCCGTTGCCCGGCAGATCCCGCTGAATATGCGGCTGATTCCAGGGCACCTGGGCGATGGGGGCGTGCCAGTCGTGCGCGGTCAGCAGGGCCGCCCCGCCCTCGGGGTGGCCGAGGGAAATGCGAACGGCTTCCGTGAACCGATCGGAAATATCGCGGTACCAGTCGAGGTAGCGGCCGCTGAGTTCCTCCATCACCCGGGGATATTCATCCGCCACATTGTGCTGCTGTCCGGGATCGGCCTGCATGTCGAACAGCTCCCGGCGGTCTTCATCGGC
>JAGQPV010000900.1 GCA_020426545.1 Planctomycetaceae bacterium | reverse complement strand
CGCCTTCCATAGATCAGCTAACCCAGAGCCCGCTCGGTCCATCTGGCCACCGCCATAGAACAAGTCGGAGATTACAGGGTTGCGATAACCTTTGATGCCGCGCCGATCATTTTTCACCAGCTCTTCAATCGAAGAGCCGCCTGTTTTGGCATTCACTTCATCCACTAGGCCGCCTGGGCTCGTGATAGACACGGAACGCGGAGTTATTACAATCCGCACATTTTCGTCGCGCTCGTAGTCCCTATGAACGAGCGCATTCACAATAGCCTCTTTTAGTACTACAGCGCTAACTTGGTCTTGTAGCAGTTTCCGATTTCGGCGAAAAGACCGTTCTGGCGGATCGACATTCACCGACGAAACGGGGAGCCGCGGACATGGACGTCTCGCAGATGCACGAACTGGCGGAGGAACTGGATGCGTTTCTGGCACGGTTTGACGACTGCTTCCGGCGGTCGGACACCAGGCAGCATCTGGGCCGCTATGTCCGCGGCCAGCTGGCCGATCTGGACGCCAAGAGCGTTGAGCCGATCGCCCTGCACGTCGGGGTGCCGGTCCGCACGCTGCAGGAGTTCCTGGCCCAGCACCGCTGGGACGAGAACAGCGTCCGCGGCCGCGTGGCACAGATCGTGATCGAGGAACAGGCCGGGCCGAACGCCGTCGGCATCATCGATGAGACGAGCGACGTCAAGAAGGGGGAGAAGACGCCCGGCGTCCAGCGGCAGTGGTGCGGGAAGGTCGGCAAGCGGGAGAACTGCATGGTCACCGTGCATCTGGGTTATGCCCGGGACGACTTTCACTGTCTGCTGGACGGCGAGCTGTTCCTGCCCGAATCGTGGTCCGACGATCGCGGCCGCTGTGAGGAAGCGGGTATCCCGGAAGACATGGTCTATCGTCCGAAGTGGCAGATCGCGCTGGAACTGTATGACCGGTCCCGTTCGCACGGCGTCGATCTGAAGTGGATCACAGCCGATGAAGGCTACGGCGGCAAGCCCGGCTTCCACGAAGGGCTGCAGCAGCGGGATCAGCTGTATGTGCTGGAGGTGCCGCGGAACTTCTCGGTGTGGATCGATCCGCCGGAGACGACGGACCGCCGTTACCGCCGCGGCGGACGGGGCCGCTCCCGGCAGACTCCCCGGGTCAAGGCTGGCCAGCCCGGCCCCCGCAGTGTGGAGCAGGCACTGTGGTTCAGCGAAGCCATGAAGTCGGTCCTCTGGCAGAAGTATCACATCAAGGACAGTGACCATGGGCCGGTCGTGTGGGAGGCGAAACGGATCCGGGTCACGATGAAGGGATCGGACGGGCTTCCGGGGCAGGAGGTGTGGCTGATCGCGGCCCGCAACCTGCTCGATCCGTCGGAACTGAAGTTCTTCGTGAGCAATGCTTCCCGCCAGGCAACCTTGGAAACACTGCTGCCGGTGGCGTTCACGCGGTGGCGGATCGAGCGGAGCTTCCGGGATCAGAAACAGGAAGTCGGCCTGGACTGTTATGAGGGTCGACGGTACCTGGGTCTGAAGCGACATCTGATCCTGTCGAGCATCAGTTATCTGTTCCTGTCACTGGCGAAATACCGCCTGTCGGAAAAAAAATCCGGAGATCACCATTCCGCAGCTGCGGGCCGTCGCCGACACCATCGTACGGAGCTGGTGGGCACCTGAGACGATCGTGGAACAGCACTATGAAGACACAGCTGCGCGCATCCGCTACTGGCAGCAGCGGAATGCCACGGCCGCGAAGTCACACCGCAAAACACGTCTGGCAAAGCTGCGAGCACTCGGAATCGACCTCAATCGCCTCCGCCGCTGCGACGGACTGGAGAGATAGCGCTGTCGTACTAAGTCGCTCTCGAAGATAACTTGCTGATAGCGCATCACACAACCTTGACAGTAACGTAGGCTGGGTTGGGTCTGCGAAACCCGGCTGTTCCGCGTGCTGTGGTTATCCGGCGTGCCTGCATTCCTCGCC
>JAGQPV010000899.1 GCA_020426545.1 Planctomycetaceae bacterium | reverse complement strand
CAGGTTCTCGCCCTGAAAGGGTGGCTGTGTACCGAAGCTGGCTGATTCCGGTTTCTACCTGGATCAGCCTGATTCTGTTTTCATTCGTCCGCACCGTCGTGCCGGGACAGAACGAATCACATTACCTGACACGGGCCAGACACTTCTGGGATCCGGCCTGGCTGGCTGGGGATTTTTTTCTCGAATCCTCCAGCCCGCACGCTTTCTTTTATGCGGTCTTCGGCTGGATCCCCCTGCTGCTGCCATTTGATACCGCCGCCATCCTCGGCCGCTGCCTTGCGCTGGCAGTGGTTGCATGGGGCTGGTGTCGGCTGTTTTCACGGCTCCATCCCGCACCAGCGGCTCCCCTGTGGATCTGCTGGTGCTGGCTGCTGCTGGCCGCAATCGGCAACCTCTCCGGCGAATGGCTGGTGGGCGGAGTCGAGTCCAAAGTCTTCTCCTGGGGGCTGGCTTTCGCCGCTGCTTCCTTCCTGCTGGATGGCCGAACCGTCATTGCCGCTCTCCTGGGAGGGCTGGCCGTCAGCTTCCACCCGGTGGTGGGGGGCTGGGCCGCGCTGTGTGCCGCTGCGGCAACAGGACTCATCTGGTGCGACGAATGGCGCATTCGCCAGCGCCAGCCAGCAGTTGCCGGTCCATCGGCTGGCGGGGTGGCGTTGCCGGCGGGAACAACCCCCATTGCTCCGCCTCCCGGTTTTCCAGTGCAGCCAGACCGCAGAGTACTGCTATCCGCGGCGGTCGCTTTCCTCTGCGCCGCGGTTCCCGGGCTGTGGCCGGCAGTTCGCACGCTCCAGGGGGCCGCCCCCGCGGAGCAGTTTCAGGGCGACTTCCTGCAGGTCTTCCATCGCCTCGCGCACCACCTCGATCCGCTGGCTTTCTCATCCACCGCCTGGTTCGCGTACCTCGGGATGTTCGCCGTCTGGGTCTTCGGCCTGGTGGCAGCCCGCTGGCTGAGGCCGCCCTGGCCCGCAATCGGCGATCCAGGATATGCCACGGCCTGGTTTCACGGGTTCATTGCTGCCGCGCTGCTGCTGGCTTTCGCGGGTGTGCTGGCGGGTATCGGTCCCAGGCCACCACATGCAATGCCCGGCCTCGCCTGGCGAATGAAGTTCCTCAAGCTGTATCCGTTTCGTCTGGCGGATATCCTGCTGCCCGCCGCGGTCTCTCTGCTGTTCTGCCGACTTCTGTGGAACCTGGTCTCACTGCGTTCCCACCGCGTTCTGGCCATGAACAGCCTGTGCAGCCTCGCCCTGCTGACAGCCCTGCTGCTGCCCGCTCCCGATCGACGCCCCGGAGGCCTGTCGCCCGCAGCCCAGCGGGAGTGGATCACCGCCTGCCGCTGGATCGAAAAGCACACGCCCGAAGACGCACTGTTCTACGCGCCGAACGACGCCTGGGGATTCAAGTGGTGGACTGAACGTCGCGAGTTTGTCAGTTACAAGGATACCCCTCAGGGAGCACGGGGCCTGCTGGAATGGAATCGGCGGCTGAATAGGATCAACCGGCTGATCTCGGAAGACCGCATGGATACCAGCGGCAAACCCCACAGTCCGCTCGCATTCACGCGCAGCGAACTGCAGGCACTGCGGGCGGAAACCGGAATCACCCATCTGCTCGTGTGGTGGGTCTGGCCGTTCTCGATCGAACCGATCTACAGCAACCGGTTGTTTCGCGTGTACGCGTTACCCGCACCGGATCCAGCCTCCGACTGACCTTCCCCGCCGTTCTTCAGCTGTTGTTGAGCGGACCGGTGGCGGGAATGTGGCGCGTGAAGATTACCATGGCTGGTTCAGGAGTTCTGGCCGGTCTTCAGCATGCGGTCTGCCAGGAATCGGTGATCGACCGAGAAGAACTGCAGCCAGGCCAGCAGAACGGCCAGCACGGTACCCAGTGCTGTCGCAGCAGCGATCAGAAACATGATCACAATCTGATAGCGGACCGCCACCCCGGGATCGGACCCGGCCAGCAAC
>JAGQPV010000008.1 GCA_020426545.1 Planctomycetaceae bacterium | reverse complement strand
GATGAATCGAGCCCGGCCGACGACCTGCTGCGGAAGGGACTCATCGCCCTGAAAAGTGTCGCGGGTTTTCGCACCGCACTCGAGTCTCCACGGGTCATCTTCCTGTACGTTCCGGCCGGTCCTGCCGTCGATCAGGTCATTGAGGAACTGGCCGGACATCTCGAACCGGACGACATTATCGTCGATGGAGGCAACTCGTACTGGGGCGATTCGCGGAAGCGATACCAGCGTCTGGCCGGGCGGGGGCTGCAGTTTGTCGATCTCGGCACCAGTGGTGGAATCGAGGGAGCCCGCACCGATGCCTGCTTTATGGCCGGCGGCGATCCAGCCGCCATTCATGTGGTGCAGCCGCTGCTGGAACAGTTGTGCGAGCCGGGCGGATTCGTGCATACCGGCCCGTCGGGCACGGGGCATTTCGTCAAGCTGGTGCATAACGGAATCGAATTCGGCATGCTGCAGGCCATTGGCGAGGGAATGGAACTGCTCAGCCGGTTCGAGGAACCGCTCGACATGCCGGAAATTCTTCGCTGCTGGAGTCATGGTTCAGTCATTCGGTCCTGGCTGATCGAACTGATGGAAAAAGTCCTCCGGGAGAAAGGCTCGCTTGAATCCGTGCCGGCCTTCATCGAAGACACTGGCGAGGTGAACTGGCTGGTGAGCGATGCACTGCAGCGGGAAATTCCGATTCCCGTGATCGCCCAGTCGGTCATGCAGCTGTTTGCCTCCCGGGACACCGAACAGAACCGCTGGCGGGCAATCGCCATGATGCGGCATGGCTTCGGCGGGCACCCCTTCGGCGCCGATTCCCACATCGCCGCGGAACGCGCCGAAGGGCGTCTCGGTCCGGTCGTCCGGCCAGAAGGGCAGGGCTGAGGACGCCCCTGCGGGACCGCGTCGCAGCGAGATTCGTACAGAGGGGCCCTGCGTCCTGTTCCCCATCCTTCTCTGCGGAAATCACCCGGGTGGCCACTGCGTACCCGTCCCGGAATCAATCAGGCAGTCTCCCGATAGTTCGACCTCAACTGAATGACACAATGAGACCAGTACGAAACCGGGTGCGCCCGGAGGCGCATCAGTCATTCAGCACACAGCGAAAAGGGAGTCACATTATGGGCCTTTTCAGCAGCCTTGAATTCAACAGCCTGGAAGAGTTGTTCATCCACCAGCTGCAGGACCTGTACGACGCGGAGCATCGCCTGACGGAAGCTCTGCCGAAGATGACGGAAGCAGCCCACAGCCCGGGTTTGAAGCAGGCTTTTGAACATCACCTTGAGGAAACGAAGAAGCAGGTCAACCGGCTGGAGCGCGTCTTCGAGCAGATCGATCAGAAGCCGAAGCGGACCACCTGTGAGGCCATGAAAGGTCTGCTGGAGGAAGGCGAGGAAATCATCAGTGCCAGGGGCTGTGAAGACGTGAGAGACGCCGCCCTCATCGCCGCGGCCCAGCGGGTAGAGCATTACGAAATGGCCGGCTACGGCTCGGCCCGGAACTTCGCGCAGCGTCTCGGCCAGCACGAAGCAGCCCGCCTGCTGCAGGAAACGCTCGATGAAGAGGGTGCCGCCGATAAGAAGCTGACTCAGATTGCCGAAAGCACCGTCAATCTGCAGGCCAGCCGCAGCTGAGCCTACGCCACCCCAGTTGAGAACCGGTGGACTGTACGCAGAGGCCGCCGGACAAAGCCTCGTGTCACCCCAGCCGCAGCCGTAAGTGGCAGGCGTGAACTACGCACGAATCGCAGTATGGCGACAGGGGAATGGGCTGGAAAGATCCTGAACTGCCAGCTCAATCCCCGCGCCTCTCTCAGCAGCGGAAAGAGCGAGACTTACGCCAGCACGTCCTGAATTACATGGCCGTGCACGTCGGTCAGGCGGCGGTCGATGCCGTTGTGATAATACGTCAGCCGTTCGTGGTCGATGCCCAGGAGGTGCAGTATCGTGGCGTGCAGATCGTAAACTGTCGTCGCGTTTTCCGCCGGCTGATAGCCGACTTCGTCCGACTGGCCGTAGTGCAGCCCCGGTTTCAGTCCGGCACCGGCCATCCACACAGTGAAACACAGCGGGTGATGGTCGCGACCGAGGCCGCCTTCCCCCTGCGTGAACGGCGTGCGACCGAATTCCGACGTCCACAGCACGAGGGTGTCTTCCAGCATGCCCCGCCGTTTCAGGTCCTGCAAGAGGCCGGCCAGCGGGCGGTCGAGCAGAATGCCCTGATTATTGTGATTCCGCACAAGGTCTTCGTGGGCGTCCCAGTTAATGCGGGGCGACCCCAGCGCGCCGCCGTTATACAGCTGCACGAACTGCACGCCCCGCTCGATAAGCCGCCGGGCCAGCAGGCAGTTGCGGGCAAAGCCGGCGGTGCGTTCATCGTCCATGCCGTACAGCTGCTGCGTCTCCCGGGTTTCGGTCCGAAAGTCGACCGCCTCGGGAATACTGGTCTGCATGCGGGCGGCCAGCTCGTAAGCGGCGATTCTTGCGGCCAGCTCGTCGTCGCCTGGGTGCCGCCGGGCAAAGTTCCGGTTGAAGCCTGCCAGGGTCTCCAGAGCCTGCGAGCGGGCCCGCGGACTGACGGATTCCGGCGTGGCAAGGTTGGGCACGGGCGAGGTGTTCTGCTTCGTCGAAAACGCAGTCCCCTGGTGCCGGGCGGGAAGAAAGCCGTTAGTCCAGTTGTTGGTGCCGCCGTTGGGCAGCCCGCGGTGGTCGGGCAGCACCACGAAGGTGGGCAGTTCCTCGTTCATGGTTCCCAGCCCGTACGACAGCCACGATCCCAGCCCGGGATAACCGGCCTGGGTGAAGCCGGTATTCATCTGGAAACAGGCCGGCGTGTGGGACGAGCTCTTCGTAACGACGGCGTGAAAAAACGTGAGATCATCGACGCAGGTTGCCAGATGGGGAAACAGATCGCTGACCCATGTACCGCTCTCGCCGTACTGCCGGAAGGGGAAGAAGCTCTTCCGCAGGACCCCCGGCCGGCCGAAGAACGGATCGAGCTGGCCCTTGCCGGTCAGTTTCCTGCCGTCCATCCGGTTCAGTTCGGGCCGGTAATCGAATGTGTCGACGTGGCTCACGCCGCCGGGCGAGAACACGTGAATCACCCGCCTGGCCCGCGGGACATGATGCGTGGCTGATAGAGGACCGGCAGCGCCCGATGCAGCGGAACCGCCGGCCAGCCCTTCCCGGCATAACAGCGACGACAGCGCCACTGCCCCCAGGCCGCTGGCGGTACTGGTGAGGAACCGTCGCCGGTCGAGCAGGACCTGCCGTGGATTGTCGAACATTGTATAATCCGTGGAAGACGACATGGCTGAAGTGTCCGTTCTCACCGGCTGAGTCCGAAGCGGGTGTCACTGCAGATAGAGGAATTCGCTGGAGTTGAGCAGCACCCAGCAGGCCTGCTCCAGACCGTGCTGCGCGACCAGCTGCATCAGGGCCCGCTGCTCACTCCCGGTCGGCGGTCGGCCCCACGCCCGACGGACCGCCTGCTCGACCTGTGCGGCCGGGTGCTGGCCGATGCTCTCGACGATCCGCTCGGCGAAACGACGGGCCTGCCTCTGCACAAAGGAGTCGTTCATCAGAGCCAGGGCCTGCGGCGCGGTCACGGTACTGCGGCGGTCGGGTGTGGTGACGGCCGGGCTGGGACAGTCGAGCACATCGAGCAGCGGATCACGTCCCGTAATCACGTTGCCCCGGTACACACTGCGGCGGTTGTACTCGGGCTCGCCGCTGTCGAACAGGTGATAGAAGTGCGTATTGAACACCTCGACCTTCCACGGCTGGAAACTGGGGCCGCCAGGCCTGGTATTGAGTTCCCCGCTGACGGACAGCATCGCGTCCCGCACGATCTCGCCTTCCAGCCGCCGGGGACGGAACCGCCATAACAGACGGTTGTCGGCGTCGCGCTGTGCGGCTGTTAAATTCGCCGCGGCCGACTGCCGCCAGGTGGCGGAGGTCACGATCAGCCGCTGAATGTGTTTTACACTCCAGCCGCTCTCAACAAACTCGGCAGCCAGCCAGTCGAGCAGCTCCGGGTGTGATGGCTGCCCGGCGTGGAATCCGAAATCGCTGGAAGTCTGGACCAGACCAGTGCCAAACCGCCACTGCCACAGCCGGTTGACCATCACCCGGGCCGTGAGGGGGTGACGGCCGTCGGTCAGCCACCGGGCGAACTCCAGCCGCCGCTGCGCTTCCGGCGTATCGGCACTCAGGCCGAAGTCGGAAGACGGAGCATCGATGGCCGAGAGCGCCCGCGGCAGGACCGCATCGCCCGGAGAGCTGATGTCTCCCCGCAGCAGCACATGCGTGGGTGGCGGCTGCCGGCGGTGGCCGAGGTACGCCAGCGGGAGCTGCTGCGATTCAATTTTCCGCTCAATCTCCGGAATGCGGGCGACCAGCTCGTCCCGCTGATTCAGGAGCAGTTTGAGCTGGTCGGAGGGTACTTCGGCGGCCCGGTTGGGAAAGCGGCGTGTGCCGGCTGTATCGAACGACCACAGGCCAAGAGTGGTTTCGTCGGCCTTCAGCGGTTCGGTGGGAACAGCGTCGATCGAGCGGATCCCCCGGGAGATGCGGACGTCGTCCACCAGACCATCGCAGCCGATCTTCTGTGGCAGATAGCCGCCAAACCACAACTGGCCAGGCGCGGCAGGTTCCTTTTTCCGGGTCACGGCCACGTCGGCCACCTGTTGCGCATCGACAAGCAGCCGCACGCGGGAACCGTCGAACTGCATCGCCAGGTAATGCCACTGGCTGTCGGTCACCGTCTTTCCACTGCGGATTGTGCTCGGCTGGTATCCCGGAAGATAGACGCTGAAATCGCCCTTGCCGCTGTAGGAATACAACTCCCAGTGGTCGCCGGCGGACTTCTCGTTCTGGGCGACGAATACATTAAACGAATCCGGCCGCCCGCAGCGAACAAAGCACTCCACCGTGAGAGGCGGCTGCTGAAAGCCGGGCTGCGATCGGGAGGCGGCCATGGTGTATGCCGCGTTGAGGGCCGTGCCGAATCGCCCTTCAGCGACGATCGCTCCCTGCTGCTCGACGGATTCGGCCACAGAGGGCAGGCGTGATTCGATGTCTGCCAGGAGCTTTTTCTTCCCCGCCAGTTCCTTCCTGAGCGGGGCCAGCTGTGCCGCGTGGCGTGCCGACTGTTCCGGAGTGAAAAACGGCCGATTGCCGACCTTGCGGCCCTCCGCATGATCGACACCGTCGAACACGGCTTTCATCCGGTAGTAGTCGGCCTGCAGGATCGGGTCGAACTTGTGATCGTGGCAGCGGGCACAATTAACAGTCAGCCCGAGGAACGTCTGCGAAATGGTGCCGAGCAGTTCTTCGAGCTGTTCCTCATGTGCCCGGCTGCGTTCGGCCTTGCTGGCAGATACATTCTGCACTTCGTCCCACGGACCGGCGACCAGAAAACCGGTGCCCAGAATGCTCTGCTGCCTGAGCGGCGCGACGGCATCACCCGCGAGCTGCTGGAGCACAAACTGGTTGTAGGGCCGATCGTCATTGAAGGCCCCGATCACATAGTCCCGGTACCGCCAGGCATGCGGGCGAAACTTATCGTTCTCGAAGCCGTCGCTCTCGGTATAGCGAACGATATCCAGCCAGAAACGGGCCTGCCGCTCGCCATAATGGGGTGACGCCAGCAGCCGGTTGACCAGCCGATCATATGCATCGGGAGAGGCATCGGCGAGGAAGGCCTCGACCTCGGCCACGGTGGGAGGCAGGCCGGTTAGATCGAGCGAAAGCCGGCGAATCAGCGTGCGGCGGCCGGCAGGCGGCGCGGCTTTCAATTGATGTTCGGCAAGCCTGGCCTGAATGAAGGCGTCGATCGGATTTCGCACATCGGCATGCCCCGCCACAGCGGGAACGGGCGGCCGACTGACCGGCTGAAGCGACCACCAGTCACGGCCGGCCCGCTGCCTGGTGGTGAACTCGAACGCGCTGAGCACCCGGCCCTCGGGCCAGTGCGCTCCCGCAGCAATCCAGCGGCGGAAGGCTGCGATCTCTTCAGCAGCGGGACGCGGCTGGCGGCCTTCCGGCGGCATGGAGCCATCGTTCAGCCGTTCCAGCAGCAGGCTTTTCTCTGGATGCCCCGGCGTGATGGCGGCACCGCTCTCGCCACCCTTCACCAGGGAGTCCCGATTGGTGAGCACCAGACCGCCGCGCGGATCGCTGTCTCCATGACAGGCCAGGCAGTGCCGTACGAGCACCGGAGCAACTGTCTCCTCGAAGACTGCATCCTGAGAAGCCCTGCCCGAGGTCCGCTCCAGTTTGGCCACGTCTTCAGCGAGGCTGCATTCCGGCCACGTCAGAACGAGGAACAGAGCCAGCGGCCAGCAGAAACGGTAAGACATGTCGCAGCTTCCAGGTCGGAATCAGAGCGGCGGACTCTATGCTCGCAGAATTCGATTGTCCTCCGCCTTCGGAACGAACGCAACCGGCATTGAGCCCCGGTTGTGACGACGGGATTCCGCCACGCCCGGCTTCCCACAGTCCAGCAGCCATCCGCGAAGTCTGCCTTACCGCGAATATGCACTCTCTGCGGGTCCGCGATGAGAGCCTGGCCACGCAACGTGCGGTGGAACATGCGGCATGCTGCGTCCCGGGCGGGAATGTCATACAGGGAAACTCCGGCAGCTGGCCGGGAAGACAACGAGCACACAGGCCTCCGACTCTTCATTCAGTGTTCGCGGGCTTGCGGGACAACTGAGCGACAACGGCGTGCGGGGACAGGCCGCTTCCTTCGGAAATCACAGCTCCGGAGGACAGACAGCCTCTTGTGTTCCTCGGTCATGCAGCCCTACTATTGCGGAAGACACGGAAGCAGGAGCTGGCAGAACGCTGCCGCATTCGAGGTGACATTGTGTCGAAAACCCCTGGTGGCATGGTCCGCGGGCTGACGCTCATCGTTTCAGTTGCACTGCTGAATCTGAATTCCGCCAGCAGGGCAGCCGACGATCCGCCGGCAGCCAGTCGCACTCGCAGCGGTCTACTGGCGCTGTACGAGTTCGGTGCCTCCACCGGGCCGGTCGTGAAGGATACTGCCGGTGTTGATGAGCCGCTGAACCTGTTGATCGAAAACGAGCAGGCGGTACGCCGGACGGACGGATCGCTGGAAGTTCGCGGGAAGACGCTGATCCGTACCGCACAGCCCCCCGCGCGGCTCATCAAAGCCGTCCAGCGTTCGGGTGAAATCACGATTGAAACGTGGATTCGGTCCCGTGATACGACTCAGGCAGGGCCCGCCAGAATCGTCACCCTGTCGCAGAATCCGACCGAGCGGAACTTCACGCTGGGACAGGAAGGCGATCGATTTGAGGTGCGGCTGCGGACGACCCGCACCAGCAGAAACGGCCTTCCCGCGCTCGATTCGGGACGGGGGCACGCGGGCACCAGGCCAACGCACCTGGTTTACACCCGCGACCGCACCGGACGGACGTTCCTGCACGTCGACGGCAGACAGATCGCCCACGGTTCGGCGGAGGGCGAAACCTCAAACTGGGCCAGCGACTGCCGGCTCGCGCTGGCGAACGAGCTCTCGAAGGATCGTCCCTGGCTGGGCACCTTCTATCTGGTCGCGATCTACGACCGTGCTCTGCAGCCGCAGGAAATCGCGCAGCATTTCGCCGCGGGATCTTCCGCCGCCACGCCGCCCGCGCTGGCTCCCGGCGACGACCGGTTCTTTCTGGCAAGAATCGCCCCGCTGCTGGCCGAACACTGCCTGGAGTGTCACGACCCGGGATCGCGACAGGGCGGACTCGACCTGTCACGGAAAGTGACCGCCCTGGCCGGGGGAGACACCGGTAGAGCGATTATTCCGGGAAAACCGGCTGAAAGCCTGCTGTGGCAGCAGGTGACGTCGGGAGAAATGCCGCAGGACCGCCCGCCGCTTCCGGACGACGTCAAGCAGGCTCTGCGCGAATGGATTGCTGCCGGTGCAGTCTGGCCGCTGGACGTGATCGACCCGTCGCTGTACGTGCTGGACGGACAGAAGAAGCAGCGGTGGCTGCAGCGGCTGACAGTGCCCGAATATATCGAGACCGTCCGCAGTGCTGTAAAGGTTGATGTGACACAGGAGGCCCGCGAACTGCTGCCGAAGGATCTGCGGGCCGATGGCTTCAGTAATACGGCGTACAATCTGAATATCGATCTCGACCACGTGGAGGCATACGCGAAGCTGGCGGAAACGATTGTCGGCCGGATGGATGTGAAAACTTTCGCCGCGCGGTTTTCCGAAGACAGCCGGCTCTCGGCAGACAGGATGCGTCCGCTGATTGAAGGAATGGGAAAACACCTGCTCCGCGGACCGCTGACCGGGGAAGAAACGGCTTCGTTTCTGCAGATTTCAGAGACCGTCTCGGCGACCGGCGGCGATGCCGAACAGGCCGTCAGCTACATCCTCGAAGCGATGCTGCAGTCGCCGCGGTTCATCTACCGGATGGAAGATCAGAGCGACGGCGGCATTCCCCGGCCGGTCAGTGAATACGAGCTGGCCTCCCGGCTGAGCTACATCTTATGGGGTGGTCCTCCCGACGAGGAACTGATGCGGGCCGCCGACGAAGGGCGGCTGTCGGGCAGACTGGAAGCTCAAGCCCGCCGGATGCTGCGTGACCCGCGGGCAATCGCCCGGTCCCGGCAGTTTGTTCATGAATGGCTGAACCTTGATCGGCTGGAGAACCTGCAGCCCGACTCGAAGCACTTCCCGCAGTGGGATCCACGGCTCGCGGCCGACATGCGGGCCGAGACACTCGACTTCTTCGAGGAACATGCCTGGCGGCGGAAGCGGCCCCTGGCGGAACTGTTCAACGCGCAGTTCACCGTCGCGACGCCTCGCCTGGCATCACACTACGGACTGGAACCGCAGGACGATGGCCCCGCATTGTATGACCTGTCTGAGGTGCCGGATCGCGGCGGCCTGCTCACCCACGGCAGCGTCCTCACCATCGGAGGCGACCACGCTTCAATGGTCACCCGCGGGCTGTTCGTCCTGAACCACGTGCTGCGGGGCCGCGTGAACGCCCCGCCCGCGTGCGTTGATACCACGCCCGTGCCCACCGAACCGGGACTGTCGCAGCGGCGAATTGCCGAGATCCGACTCGCCGACAGCTCGTGCGCCGGTTGCCACAGACGGTTCGAGCCGCTGGCCTTCAGCCTCGAACGGTTCGACGGAATCGGGGCCTGGCACCGAAGGGACCAGCACGGCAACGACCTCCGTCAGAACGGCGAAATCCTGTTTCCCGGGGCTGAAAAAGCAGTGACTTACGAGACCACCGCCGAGCTGGCCAACCTGCTTGCCGACAGCCCGCGGGTCAGCGAGACAATCACCTGGAAGCTCGCCCAGTTCTCGCTGGGCCGGCCCCTGATGGCGGGCGACCTGCCTGAGCTGAACGCGATTCATGAGACCGCTCGCACGAACGGCGGCACGTATGCTGCCGTCATGACAGCTCTGCTCACCAGCGAACTGGTGCGGATGAGCCGCACGGAAAGCCAGCCATGACCAGCCGATCGCTCAGCCGACGCACGCTGCTGAAAGGGACCGGGGCCGTGACCATCGGTCTGCCACTGCTGGAGGAGATGCTCCGTCCGTCGCCCGTCTCCGCGAAAGACAGCAGACCGGAGATTCCGGTGCGGGCCTTCAATGTGTTCTTCGGCCTGGGAATTCCAGCCCCGCTGCAGACCGAGGGGTTCGACGGAGTGCTCGAACCCCTCAAACCGCTGAGCGGAAAACTGCTCATCATGCGGAATGTCGATCAGGTGCGGTGCGACCGCAACGGCATCAACGCGCACTACGACGGTTCTGCCGGTGCCTTCACGGCCGAGCCTCCCGACGGAGAAGCAAAGTCCGGCGGACCGTCGATTGACCAGGTGATCCGCCGGTCATGCTATCCACAGGGGCTGCCGTCCGGCATGGTGCCCACGCTGGTGGCCGGCACGTTTTTCCGCCGCAGCCGCGTGAGCCGCTACATCCACAGCTTTAATGCAGACGGGACCGTGGCCGGCACCATGCAGGAAACGCCCCGCGACCTGTTCGACCGGGTGTTCGGCACGGTGAATCTGCCCGATAGCGCTGCCAACCCCGAGGAAGCCCGTCGTCGCCGAATCCGCCGCAGCGTACTCGACTCGGTCGTTACGCAGTACCGGTTTTACAGCGGCCGGAATTCGCCTCTGGGAGCCGCTTCGCGGGCGCGGGTGACTGAGCACCTCGACCGGATTCGCGAGTATGAACAGCGGGCATTCGCCATGCGGCACGATAACAAGTCACCGCAGCTTCCGCCCCGCTCGGCCGTGCTGCACGGCGGTCAGGCTGATCCCGGCGGACAGGGCATCGACATCACCCTCGACGATCTGACTACCGAATGGCGGCTGCTGGCCGATCTGTATGCTCTGGCGATTCAGACCGACCGCGTGCGGTTCGGGTCGATCACATTTCTGGCCGCTGGTGAGCGCATCCGGCTGACCGGGATGTACGAGTTCGGTGGCCGGACGATCTGGGAATTCAACGACGCCCGCCAGCTGAACGCCTCCGGCGACCAGGGCTGCAGTCACGAATGGTGGCATCGCTTCCGCGAGAAGAACCAGAACGAGCAGCTGCGCGCACACGCCCACCTGAAAATGCGGGAGCTGGCGTACTTCCTTTCCCGGCTGGATGGCCCCGAGTCGGTTGAGGCCAACGGCCGCACGATCCTGGAAAATTCGCTGTTCACCATCTCAACCGAGTCGGGCGACGGCCGGCATAACGACGTCCGCCGGGAACTTTCCAGCGTGTTCCATGCGATTACCAGTGCGGGAGGCCGGTTCAAAACCGGACAGATCATGGATGTCGGGGCCGAAGGGCTCGACCTGTACAATACCATGCTCGAGGCGATGGATGTCTCCACCTCCCTGGGGCCGAAGAAACGCGACCGGCGGGCGATCGACTCAATCCGGGCCTGAGTGCCCCATTGCCTGTGACGGCGGCGGCTGCGATGAGGAGCCGCGTTCACTGGCACGCCAGGAAAGCCTCGGGCGGAACAGAAGCCGAACACCGCGCGTTACGCCCGACGACTCGCGATCAGTCGTTCCTGCCCGACCGGATTCTTCTCATTTCGACCGCCGAAACAGGCTGCCCCTTCCGCCAGAATCAAATGCCAGGGCGAACGCGAATCTCATTCAAGCCGAATCAGGACTTCGTTTCTCCTCAGCGGTCCTGGCGTCCAGGGAGGATCGTAACCGGCAAACTCAGCCGTCGCATCGGATTCAAGACCTTTGAACTCGATCCATTGGCGCAATTCAGCTTCCTGTTTCTCGAGAATCGATTTGCTCATCCGACCCGAAAACCGGATTACCGCGAATCGACCACTTTCCCGCCTGGTAATTCGAACGGCACGATTCGTTGGGGCCGGGACCTCGGATGGAGCGATTTTCTGTGGCAGTACAAAACTCATCTGACCATCGGATTCCGTCGAATCGGCCTGCATGAAGACCGGAACCGTCATCGAGATCTTCTGCTCCTGAGTATTTTCCCCGCTGATAAACCGGAACAGTTGCCGAAAACTTCCCTCGCCTCCCTGGGCAGGCGTTCGCGAAGCTGTGGTGGCCAGCACCAGGTCCGGATAGTCACGAATCTCGAAGGCTTCTTCCTGCTCAATGACGGTGTAGTCTGCCGCTTCATAGGATGACCGAGCGGTAAATTTCCAGCCGAAGTAAAGCCCGATCATCAAGACAGCCCCGGCAGCCAGCAGGACCATGCGATGAGATTTCTTCCTGAAGACCATGAGATTTCCCGTGCAGGCGCAGGACAACCGAACCCTGTTGCTTGAATTGTAGACGTGCGTGGAGATTCTGGCTCCTCCATTTCCGGTACCGGCCCGCAAAGGACGCACCATCCTCGCCCGGCGCAGCACCGCCCGGTACCGCTTCCACGCGTCCTGTCCGCCCCGGTCCGGGTGATGGATCAGACCTCCTCCCGGCTGACGGCGGAGGGTCGTTTCCCGCAGCGTGGACAGCACCAGCCCTTCCACCATGCTCTCCGCGAACTCCCACCCATGATCCGCCGCGAATACAGCCCCACCAGCAGCGAACTCGGGCGTACCGTCGCGTGACCAGGTGCTGTGATCTGGCAGATCGCGACCTCGTCCGGACATTCACTCTGGTCGCGTTTGCCACTGGACGATCACGGCTCAACCGAAGGCTTGATGCGACCGGTGCCAGTGGAAGTTCCCTGACTCAGATCGCTGGCGCTGTGATTGACGGCCGGAAAGCGGATAGTGCCAGTGGGGGCGAGGAGTGCCTCGCAATGGCCTCTCGCCGGACGGATACGGGCCCGCGGTCCACGGCTCTGCAGGGCGGACTGCGGGCGGCATAAGGGGGCAGGAGGTAAGATTGAGATCACCTCATCGCCGTCAAGTGAGCTGAGTCAGTCGAAGGCAAAATCGGCGAGCCGGTGCTGCTGGCAGTCATCTCACACGGAACTGTTGAGCTTTGATCGGCCACAGGGCAGCTGGAGGGGCCCAGACAGGATCGTTCATCTGCAGCCTGTCGCCGAAGAAGCGGCAATTCCCCGCAGAACGCCCGGAGGAGCCTCCTGCAGCGTCCGCTGACCACCGGAGAGGACGGGCTCGCGGGCCCGCAACCGGCTCAGCACAGACCTGAGGATTGCAGCTTTCGCTGCAGAATAGCGGACCACATAATGAACGAGGCCGACCCGGCCCGAAGCGGACCAGATCGGCCTGTTGTAACCTCTTGCTGTGATACGACTTACAAGTGGACGTGGCAGGACTCGAACCTGCGACCTCTACGATGTCAACGAACAGACCACCCCTGAACGGCACAAAATCACCCGTCATAAGTTGTTGAATTCAAATGGTTTATAGACTGTTTTTTGTGATACCTTTCTGACGTCCGCCGGTGATACCTTTTGTGATACCCTCGGAGATACCTTTGGGATGAAATCGGGAGCAGGAAGACCCTCCAACTGGCTTCTGAGCTGGACACTCTGGCCGGCTGGAACCAGCAGCCATTCCCGGGCTCTCACAGCCGCTCAAAGGTCATTGAGGATCCACCAGATGCCCTCGGGTTCCCTTCGGCTGAAATGAGCCCTCAGAATCACATCCAGTCAATCCACGGCCATAGCAGTGGCTTCGGTCGCGTCGGCCGGCCAGAAAAGCTCGGATTCACCAGCGTCTGACTGACTGGAAACGCCGGTGGCGGCCATCAGCCCTGCCCGGCGGAATGACAGAAAAGAGGCGCCGCAACTTCACTCGTCGGACGAGGACTTCATCAGATCGAGGATGTCTCCAATCGTCCGGTGAGATTCGACGGGGTGCCTGAGCGGCTGGTCCGGCAGGATGCGGTAATGATTCTGCCGCCCCACTCTCTTCCGCTCGATGAATCCTTCTTCTTCCAGCTCCACAATGATTCGCTGCACTGCCCTCTCAGTGATTCCGATCAGGGCAGCCACCTCCCGCAGCACCATCGACGGGTTGCGGTATAGCAGAATCAGCACGTGAGAATGATTCGTCAGGAACGTCCAGCGCCCCCCCGTGTGTTCCGACTGGGGACTTCCGGGCTGCTTACCGGAAGACTTCGCGGTCACTCGCTTCACGGCGGATCTGCCGTTCGGAGCAGTCGCGGATGGTTCTGAACTTCGAGCCGGCTTCCTGCCGGCAGCAGATTTCTTTTTCATGTCGATCACCAGAATCACTTCACCCGGATACCAGCCAGAAGCCGGCTGACGGAATGTGCAGTACCCGGAATTCCGAAGCGACTGGTCGGATCAATCCGCGATTCTCTCCAAACACACACGACGATGCAATCGCGAATTGCTTTTCCCACGGAAAAAGAGCCGTGTCGCGGCAACCCACTCAAGAAACACGGACGAAGAACCCGAAAACTTGAGAACAGGATTGACGACACTCATTTCGTGCTTTACCATTCGCGAGTCGATTTTCACTTCTGGCCGCCTCCGCCTGTTTGTCGAAAAAAGCCATGCTGCTCTACTCTCTGGTGCTGATTCTGCCTCCGGCCCTGCTCATCGCCTGCGGCCTGATTCCCGGCCGGTGGGCCAACAGGCACGTTCACGTCATGCGGTCCGGGGCCCTGGTCCTTCTGGCCCTGGCATTCTGCGGCTCTCTTTCCGCGACGGCACTCCTCGTGTCATCCGGGCCACTGGATGTGGCGCTGATCCAGACATCATGGCCCATCCCTTTGAACCTGGGGGTGTATTTCGACAGCCTCGCGGCGGTGATGCTGCTGCTGATCAGTTTTATCGGGCTGATCATCGCCCGCTACTCGGTCCGTTATCTCGCGGGTGAAGCGACGCAGGGCCGATTTCTGCGCTGGATTCTCTTCACACTGGGATCGGTCCTGCTTCTGATCCTGTCGCGAAACCTCGTGATGTTTACAGCCGCGTGGATGATGACCAGCCTCGGCCTGCATCAACTGCTGATCCACTACAGCGATCGTCCCTGGGCCGTCTGGGCGGCTCGCAAAAAATTCCTGATCAGCAGGCTGGGCGACCTGTTCCTGATCGGAGCACTGGTACTTACCTGGCACTGCTTCGGAACGTTTGACTACAGCGAAGTGTTTGCCGCTGCACAGCTATCGCAGCAGGCCCTGTCCGCCTCCAGTTCGCTGATCGCAGTCACTGGCCTGCTCCTGGCCTTCGGCGCTATGACAAAGTCAGCCCAGTTCCCGTTTCACACCTGGCTGCCCGATACGATGGAGACGCCTACTCCCGTATCCTCGCTGATGCATGCGGGGATCATCAATGCCGGGGGATTCCTGGTAATCCGCCTCAGCCCGCTGGTCTCGACTTCCCCTGCAGCCATGGAACTGCTCGCGGTGACCGGTGCTTTCACCGCACTGTTCGGGGGCGTGGTCATGCTGACCCAGACCAGTGTCAAACGCTCGCTGGCTTATTCCACGATGGCGCAGATGGGCTTTATGATGCTGCAGTGTGGGCTTGGTGCCTACTCTGCCGCTCTGCTGCACATCGTGGCTCACTCGCTCTATAAGGCCCATGCTTTTCTGAGTTCCGGCAGCACGCTGGACACCGCGGCGCAGACGAAATCCACCGTACAACTCACGCCGGCCCGCAACCCGTTCACACGTTTGCCGGCTGCCTGTATCACCGCGGTCGTGCTGAGTGGAAGCCTGGCCTGGATGTCGGGCATCGACCTTGCGAACAAACAGGGTGCCGGCATTCTGGGCTTTATTCTCGTCCTCGCCCTGACACACGTCATCTGGCGGGCACTGGCAACAGATTCCTGGCGACTCGCCACCCGCGGCATCGGATTTGCAGCGCTGTCCTGCGCCTGCTACCTCGCCGGATTTCTCCTGATGGACCGCATACTGGCCTCGACGGTTTCGATCAGGCTGGCTTCGCCATCCGCCATGAGTGACCCGGTAACTGCCCTGGTCATGATCGGGTTCCTCAGTGCCGCCGTCCTGCAGGCAGCAGCCCTCTCCGGCCACAGGTCTCCCCGTCTCAAAGCCCTGTACGTCCATGCCATGCACGGATTCTACCTCGACATCCCCGCTCGCCGGCTGACCGCAATGTTCTGGGGTCGTGCGACTCCTGCCCCGTAACACCATCGACTGCGGCCTGCACTACCCCTGGCCCGAGCCACCCGACCAGAGAAACACAGACCACAGACCTCCGTACCAGTCTCGTAAGGAATACCGAGTGATCGACACCGTCAAGACATCGGCAACGCCTCCGCACGACTGCCGGGAGCTGCACCGCATCATCGCTGCAATCAAAGACATCGTGCCCCCACTCTGGCCATTGCGGGACTATGTGGCAGTGAATCCTTTCCTCGGCCTGTCGCATGACAGTTTCCTTAACGTCCGACAATCACTCCGGAGCGTCCGTGACTGTGACATCCTGCTTCCACATAGCTACTTTCGCCAGCTGCTGGAACAGGGAACACTCTCTCAGAGGGATATTCGGGAAGCCTGCCTGCAATGCGCTGAGGAGTATCCGGAGCTTTATACCGACCTGGAACCCGAGGACATCATCCAGCTGATCCTGACCGCTGACGGATCCGGCACAACCGATGAGCGGAGATTCCATACGGTTTCTGAGATCGTCGATCAGCATCTACCCCATGGCTGGACAAGCCATATTATCAACGACATCACGCGTCACTGTGCTGCCCACTACGATGAGGGACAGGCCAGCTGGTCCAGTCCCTGGCACGACGAGTCACTCTACGCAGCCTGGCGTGAATCCGCTCAGCTCAGCTGTCGCATGGACATGCTTGGAATGACAGGCTTCCGCAGTCTTGTCGCCCGTCTGCCGGCATCCCCGACTGAGGCCGTAGCCCGGTTGCTGGACGAGTTTGATCTCCCCGACAGCCAGCGGCAGGATTTTCTGCTGTGTCAACTCCTGTCGGTGGCTGGCTGGGCCTCCTGCATCAGATACCGGACCGGTGAGTCGGAACAGGGGGCGGAGGCGGATGACGACCTCACGGGACTGCTCGCCATCCGCCTGGCATACGACGTCGCTCTGGCCCACGCCCAGAAAAAGCACCTGCCCGACCTGCTCGACCTGCACCCGATCGATCAGAACCTGACCGTCGATTCACCTGACGAATCAACGGGACCAGCCACAGAGGTGCTGGCACGGTATGCCCTGCAGGTCGCCGCAGAGAAGGCCTACCGCCGCACCCTGTGCCAGTCGCTGCTGGCCGGGAACACCAGGAAGTCGCCAGCAGAACGCAGCTCCGCGCAGATGATCTTCTGCATCGATGTGCGGTCGGAAGTCCTCCGACGCCACCTGGAATCGGTTGACAGTTCGATTGAAACATTTGGCTTCGCGGGCTTCTTCGGGATGGCCCTCGAGTATATTCCGCTGGGAGAGTCGTCCGGCCCCGCACACTGTCCTGTTCTGCTGCGTCCCGCATTTCGCATCGCCGAAACCATTCCGGGAGCCGGCGAAGCGGTGGTCTCACAGGCCACACAAAACCGGCGGTCGCTCAGCGCCGCAGGAAGACTGTGGAAGTCCTTCCAGACTTCAGCAATATCCTGCTTCACCTTCGTCGAATCCTTTGGCCTGTCGTACCTGTTGCAACTGCTGAGCAAGTCATTCCGCCTCAATCGACCAGCTTCTGACGCGTCCCGTGACGGACGCCCCCCAGGTGGTGAAGCCGGCCCCGGACCGGATCTTTGCCCGGGAGCAGGTACAGGGCTCTCGGACAGCAGTCAGTCCGATCTGGCGGAAGGCATGCTGCGCAATCTCGGTCTGACCAGTCATTTCGCGCGGATCGTCGCTGTCTGCGGGCACAGTGCATCCGTAACCAACAACCCGTACAGGGCCGGACTCGACTGTGGAGCCTGCGGCGGACACTCCGGCGAACCCAACGCCCGTGTCGCAGCCGCGCTGTTAAACAGCAGGCAGGTCCGGGCCGACCTGGCCAGACGCGGAATCCACATCCCGGACGATACCTGGTTCGTTCCGGGCGTTCATAACACCACAACTGACGAAATTCGCTTCTATGATACTGACGGACTGCCGCAGTCACACAGGGTTGAGTTTGCCCGTCTGAGAAACACTGTGATTTCGGCCGGGGATCGCAGCCGACGTGAGCGAATGCAACGCATGGGGAACGGCGCTCCTGAGGACACCTTCAGGCGCAGCCGAGACTGGTCGGAAGTCCGACCGGAATGGGGACTGGCCGGCAACGCTGCGTTTATTGTGGCACCACGCTCCAGAACCAGCGGACTCAACCTGGAGGGCCGGGCATTTCTACACAGTTACGATTATCGCGAAGACCCGGATCTGAAAATCCTCGAGTTGATTATGACCGCGCCGATGATCGTGACCAGCTGGATCAGCCTGCAGTACTATGCTTCTGCCGTGGACAATCAGTCATTCGGCAGTGGCAACAAAGTAATTCACAACGTTGTCAGTCAGACAGGAGTACTGCTGGGAAACGGTGGCGATCTGATGACCGGACTTCCCTGGCAATCCGTGCATGACGGCGAACGATATCAGCACGAACCGTTGCGACTGCTGGTCATCATCGAAAGCACTCGGACCGCTGTGCAGCAGATTATTGACCGCCACGTAATGGTTCGCGATCTGGTCAGCAATGGCTGGATTTCACTGGCCGTACTGGAAGAGGAATCCTTCTATCGCTGGACCTCCACTGGATTGTGGAGTCTTGATTCCGATGACGCGCAGCTGGAAGCAGCTGCCGTCCTCAGCATGAAGGAGGAGACCTGCGACCTACAGGCAGGGAGTACGAAATGAGTGCAGCCCTGTTCGCCGAAGTGAATTCCAGATGCGTACTTTTCGCCCAAACCAGATGGTCCACTGTCGTAACAGCTGCGACTCATCCGGCGACAGTCTCTGATGCCAAGGCAGCCGCCACGTCCACCAGCCCGCGTCCAGGATTCGGAGTTTGGTGTCTGTCCGGAAATCCCTGTCCTCGTAACACAGCTTGTACTCTTACTTCAGACTTCACACATGCTGCTGCGGTGACACGAGGTTTCCGGACAAACGTCTGGAGAATCAACGGTACGTACCTATGAAACGGGGAGATCAGTTCATGCTGAATTCGGAATTCATCTCACATGAATCATCACTCGACCTGACTGGCAGCGAATCCAGCCGCCTCCGCACGGCAGTCCGCCCGGAGAGCCTGTTTATCACCTGCACTGATTCCATCATGGACCAGGTGATCGAACGGATTCAGCGTGTCCCTTCGATCCTGGTACTCCGCAGCCCGGGGAGCGAACCCCCGCTGGAGACGGACGGTGACGATAGCAGTTCCTCGGTAATCGACCATGTTCTCAACCAACACTCGGTGCGGGACATTTTTGTCTGCGGTCACTCAATGTGTTCCTCAGCTTCCGTCGAGGACCGACAGACTGCTCACCCGAAACTGTCCGGTGTCGACCGGATGCTGCAGAAGATCCAGCACCGGCAGGAGATGAACGAACGATCGAGAGAGCAGGTCATTCAGCAGATGGAGAAACTGGCCAGGCCCCCCTCGGTATCCCGTGCCATTTCGCGGGGCGACCTCCGGGTCCACGGACTGTTCTATCTGACGGAAAGCGGAACCTTCACCACTTACGACGAGCTGAACTCACAATTCGTCCTGAGCAGCTCCCCGTAGAGCAACTCAGCAGGAAGGTCCCCCCGCCCCCTCCAGGTGCCTGCCCGGAAGGCCGGTCAGGCGGCAGTTCGTCACGTAACTGGAGATTCGGCCCCTGATAATGCCAGGCATCGGAGCCAGCGTTCCATGGATACAGACTTCTCCACCGGCCTGGCGGTGCCTGACCAATTCAGCCTTCGCTGCACCCGTCGCCTATTAAATCCCCGATGTTAATATCGGACCGGCCGGCTGTGACGCACCGCAAATCCAGGCTGATACTTAATAGTTTACTTCCATTCATTGCACGCCTGTAAATCTTTCCGGACAGGCAGTAAATACAATGTTGTTGAACCGAAGCCGTTCCAGAGCGACAACTCAAATCTGACCTGCCGGGCAGTGGAAAGTCGATCATAACATGCCGCGAAACCAATCGGAAGCCCCTCTCGTGGGTGTCATCATGGGCAGCAGGTCCGACTGGGAGACAATGAGACACTCTGTGGAGATTCTCGAACAGTTCAAGGTACCGCATGAGCGGCGAGTGACCTCAGCCCACCGCACGCCCGATGCGATGAGCGAATATGCACGGACTGCCGAAGAAAGGGGCCTGTGCGTCATTATCGCCGGGGCTGGAGGCGCAGCGCACCTCCCGGGAATGGTGGCATCACAAACACTGCTTCCAGTGCTGGGTGTTCCTGTTCAGAGCCGTGCCCTGCAGGGAATCGACTCCTTACTGTCGATTGTTCAGATGCCGGGGGGCGTCCCGGTTGGAACGCTGGCGATCGGTCAGGCCGGCGCGAAGAACGCCGCATTATTCGCGATCAGAATTCTCGCCCGGACCGATTCGGCCCTCCGCAGGCAGCTGCAGGAATTCCAGGCTCAGCAGGCGCAAATGATCCTGCAGGATTCAGAATTATGAAGCAGGTAATCGACCCCGGCTCTGTGATCGGAGTCCTGGGCAGCGGACAGCTGGGGCGCATGTTCGCAGTCGCGGCCCGTCAGATGGGTTATCAGGTTCATGTGTTCTCGCCGGACTATGACACGCCCGCGGGGCAGGTGGCCGATCTCGAGATTCAATCCGATTATCAGGATCTGGACAGGGTCGCCAGATTCGCCAGCAGCGTTGATGTCGTCACTTTCGAGTTTGAGAACATTCCTGTTTCAACAATAGAAACAGCCTGTCAGCATGTACTGGTCCACCCGGCCGGAAAGGTACTGTACACCACCCGCAACCGGCTGCGAGAGAAGGAATTCCTGAGGGGCATTGGCCTGCCGGTAACGCCCTTTGCCCCTGTCCGTTCACTCGCTGATGTTGAGCAGGCAGTCGAAGTAACCGGTCTGCCCGCCGTGCTGAAGACTGCCTCCTGGGGATATGATGGAAAAGGCCAGTCGCGAGTCAGCACCGTTGAGGAAGTGCGCCGGGCCTGGCAGGCTCTGGAGTCCCAGGAGGCGGTACTTGAACGCCTGGTTGAGTTTGCAGCGGAGATCTCCGTTGTGGCTGTCCGCAGCAGCAACGGACAGTGTGCCTGCTATGAGCCAATCCGAAACGTGCATCGGCACCACATTCTGGATATCTCCAGTTCGCCGGCCGAACTGCCGCTGCAGACAGAGGCAGCGGCAATGGACATGGCGCATGCCGTGATGGTCGGCCTGGACGTGATCGGCGTTCTATGTGTGGAATTCTTCCTCACGCAGGACGGCAGCCTGTTGATCAACGAACTGGCTCCGCGTCCCCATAATTCCGGCCATTTAACGGTCGACGCCCATGTGACCAGCCAGTTTGAACAGCAGGTTCGTGCAGTCTGTGGATTTCCGCCTGGCTCGACAGCCCGGTTACAGCCTGCGGCAATGGTCAACCTGATGGGTGATCTCTGGTCACATCGTCGGCCAGCATGGAGCAGGGTATTGGATTTTCCGGACGTCAAACTTCATCTGTACGGAAAAAGGACTGCCCGCTCCGGCAGGAAAATGGGCCATCTCACGGCTCTGGGACGGTCAGCTCAGGAAGCGATCGACGTTGCCGGCGACGCGAGGAACCTGCTGATCAAGGCAGACTGAAACGGCTCTTCACGGACGTCGGTGGCTGGTGTCTGCATTGAGGAAGTTTCACGGCTGCGGTACGCGATGGCCGTCACTTCCGTTTCAGCAGCACCTCAAAACCGGTGACGACATCCAGCTGTTCTTCCGTGATGCCATCCTGCCGCCGCTGGTTGTACTGCTGCTTCAGGTCGGCCACCATGTCGCCGATGTTCCGCTCCGCCGACTGCATCGAATCGCCGCAGAATGTGGCTGAATACGAAGGAAACGGATCCGGAGGTTTTCAAAGTGGCTGTCGAGACTGTCTGCGAAACGTACCCGGCGGTGACACTGTCGTCCGGGTGAGACTGTCGAGGCATGAAAAAGCATACAAATACCGTTTCAGCACACGAAAATTCGATGACACGACGTTTGCGTCTCGGGCTGATGCACCGTCATCGACACAACAGGATCCCGTTCTGGTGGCCGCCCGCCAGGCAATGCCACTCCAGGGCGGGCACAGGCCTTATGGAAGAGAATTCCGCGCCGGCGATGTCTCATTTCGAGCCGCTCCATGATGCCCGCGGTGTCTCCCATGCGAAAGGTTTAGCGATGTCGACTGATCCCTCGCGACGTGATAGTATGCCCGTGCAGGAGCCTGTCGGTGACTGGGAAGGAATGAGCCCGGGAGCACAGTTTGACGGACAGCTGATTGTCGCCTGCATCATTCTTCTGACGATTCTTCTCAGAACGCTCTGACATTCCGGCTCGGCGGCTGGCACCGAATTTCTTCCGCTCCTGTGGTCCCGCCATTCTTCTGACCACGATCGCAGTCCCCAATCCCTGGCGGAGTTCACTCGATGGCAGAAAACCGGCCAGAGCAGCAAGGGCTACAGGTCGGGCTTGTGCATACGGTGACCGCTTGCCATCGGCACCGGCTGGTAGAACTGGCCTTCGCGGCCAACTCAGCGTTTGCGTGCTGACGGGCCGGCCACCCGATCGAGGTTTTCAACTTCACCTCGTTCAGCGTCACATCGCTCTCATCCATACCCTCAGGGCCGTGTACCGCCACCCGGTGTCCGCCCGCTGCTGTGAACGGGGATTCCAACAGCCAGTTCCGGCATCTGTTCTGCGGCAGTACCGGACGAACTTCATCAGGCTGCATTCTGCGGGACAGCGGGCAGCGGCGGCATTCCGGCCTCCACCTCCAATTATGTGCGGCCCCTGCTCACCTGCTGCCGGAAACGAAATCCGCTCTCGAATCAAATGCACGACTTCCAGCGTCTCATTCCCGCAGCTGTGTCATCAGGCAGAAGATCAGTCCGGCCAGAAGTCCCAGACGCGGAGCTACGGGTCGGATCCACGCTGGCTCCCAGGCTGGCACGACCCCCACAGTCACAATCGCCGCCAGGCAGGCCAGAAATGTCATGCCGCTGATCAGATACAGCGCTTTCGCCCAGCCTGGCACCGGAGGGATGAAGCGCATCAGACAGTCCGGACAGACCCGGTCTCGCCGGATTCCGATCCAGAACCACGGCGACGGCCAGACCACCTTCCAGTGGCGGCAGTCACACTGGGGGCAGTGTTCACTGACCGGGTACGGCCGATCATTGAACACGCGACGGACATCGAACTGGTCTCCGTCTGCATTCGCCAGCCCGATCT
>JAGQPV010000089.1 GCA_020426545.1 Planctomycetaceae bacterium | reverse complement strand
TCGGACAGTGTGTTCAAAGTTCCTGGCCGGGGCTGGCCAGCGGGCTGTTGACCCCGACAGATTCCAGGAGTCGTCCATGACTCAGCCATTATTCTTCCGCAAGCTGGTGCTGCCTGCCGGCACTGCGTGCTGCCGGTTCCCTGTTCTGGCTGCCGTTGTTTTTCTGTGCGCTGTGCTGCCGTCGGGTGGCGGGCCGGGGCCGGCTGCGGTCTCGAGCGCGGTTGCTGCCGATGATGCAGTCGACGATTTCAATGTGGCCGTCAAGCTGTATCAGAAGGAACTGTGGAAGGAAGCGGCCGATGCCTTCGGCGGGTTTCTGCGGAAACACCCCCGGCACCCGAAGGCGGAATCGGCCCGGTTGTACCTGGGCCTGGCCTATGTGGAAGACCGCAAACTGCCCGAGGCCCGGGCCACCCTGCGGCTGTTCCTGCAGAACAACCCCGACAGCGCCAACGCGGCCGATGTGAAATACCGGATTGCCGAGTGCAGCTACCTGCTGAACGACCTGGCTTCGGCCGGGCGGGAGTTTACGGCGTTCATTGCCAGTCATCCGAAGCACGAACTGATGGAATGGGCCCTGCCTTACCAGGCCGATACGCTGCTGCAGCAGGACAAACCCAGAGAGGCGGCAGCTCTGTTTGAGCAGGCGCTGGAGCAGTTTCCCAAAGGGCGGATGGTGCAGGAATCGCAGTTCGGGCTGGCCCGGGCGTACGAGAAACTGGGCCGCGATGAAGACGCGCTGAAGCTGTACCAGCAGCTGGCGGAGGTCAAGGACAGTGCCCGGGCCCCGCAGGCGCAGCTGAACCTGGCAGCCCGGTACTTCGACCTGAAACGGTATGAAGACGCGGCGAAGGCCTATCAGGAGCTGATCGCCCGTTTTCCGGAAAGCACTCTGGTTCCCACGGCCCGCCTGAATGCCGGTTATGCCCTGTACGAGGCCCGCAAATTTGACGAGGCCCTCAAGCAGTTTGAAGCCGCGGCCACTGTCGAGGAACAGGCTGGAACCGCAGCTTACTGGAGAGGCATGACGTTCCGCAGCCTGGGTCAGCTCGACAAAGCGGCCGAGGCCCTGACCGCGGCTGCCCGTCTGACGGGTGAAACCAGCCTGGGCGAGGAGAATCTGTATCAGCTGGCTGATGTCCGCATGCGGCAGGGCGATTTCGCCGAGGCACAGAAGCTGTATCTGGCGGTGCTGCAGAAAT
Source organism: Planctomycetaceae bacterium (assembly GCA_020426545.1). Lineage (GTDB taxonomy): Bacteria > Planctomycetota > Planctomycetia > Planctomycetales > Planctomycetaceae > JAGQPV01. The sequence goes on along the minus strand of JAGQPV010000089.1, from coordinate 12,257 downwards.
GGCCCGCGGGCGTGCATGCGGCGGAGAGCCTGCACTTTGCCGCGGAAGCGGCCTTTCGGCGGGGCGAAGCGGAGCAGGCCGGGACGCTGACAGCCCGGTTTGAGAAGGACTACCCCGATTCGCGGCTGGCGGCCTATCATCAGCTGCTGCAGGGGCGGATTCTGGCGGCTCGCGATGGCCAGGAGAACCTCGAAGCGGCGGCGAAGCTGTTTCAGCAGTCGCTGGACAGTGCGACCAGCGATAAAAACCCGGATGCCCAGGCCCGTGCCCGCGTGTATCTGGGGCGGGTGCTGCAGAAGCTGGGCCGGCACCAGGATGTGATCGATGCGCTCGAACCGCTGATCGAACAGATTGCGAAGGTGCAGGCAGCTGGCCCGTTCAGTGGTGCTCTGGTGGTTGCCGGAGCCAGCCGGCTGGCCCTGGGCGAGTTCCCGCAGGCCATCAGCTATCTGGATGGTTACCTCAAGCTGGAGCCGGAGGGAGCCATGGCAGACCAGGCTCTGGCGACCCGCGCGGTGGCTCAGGCCCGGCTGGGGAAATTCGACGGGGCGGCGGCCGACCTGGCCGTGCTCACAGAAAAGCACGAGGCCAGCCCGGCTCTGCCGCAGACGGTTTTCAGCCTGGCGGAACTGGCCTGGTCGGCCGAGCGGTGGAAGCTGGCGGGCGACTGGTTTGCCCTGCTGACGGAACGTGAAGGGGCGGAAGCATTCCAGCCGGCCGCGTATTCCGGGCTGGCGTGGTCGCTGTACCGGCAGGATCAGTTTGCCGCCGCCGCACAGAAGTTCGCGGAGGTCGAAGCGAAGTTCCCGCAGGATGCGGCCCGCGCGCCCGAAGCCGCCTACATGCAGGGCCGGGCCCTGGAGGATGCCGGCCAGCTGAAGGAGGCCGCGCAGCAGCTGAGTGCCGCATTCCGCAGCTACGCACCCGAAAAACCGGCCGCTCCCGGAGTGGAACAGGACCTGCCTCTGCGGCACAGTTACCTGGCCGGCCTGCAGGCGGCCCGCGTGCTGCAGAAGCTGAACGAGGCCGAGGCAGCCGACAAAGCCTATGCCGCCCTGCTGGAGAAGTTTCCGCAGCCCGTGCACCTCGACCGGCTGCTGGACGAGTGGGCGCTGATGAATCTGCAGGCAGAGCGGTACGACGAGTCGGACGCGGTGTTCCGCAGGCTGCTTCGCGACCGGCCCGACAGTTCCCTGGCCGATAATGCCCGGCTCAGCCTGGCGGAAAGTGATTACGTGGCTGGCCGGATTGCTGAAGCCAGCCGTGCCTTTCAGGAGCTGCAGGCGGCCGAAAATTCTGATAACGATGTTCGCCAGCGGGCCCTGTACCAGCTGGTGAAAATCGGCTTTGAACAGCAGGACTGGAAAGCGGTCGACCGGTATGCGGCCGAACTGCTCAAGCGGTTTCCCGAAAGCGATTACCGCCGGGAAATGAGCTTCCACCGGGCCGAAGCGCTGCTCAATCAGGGAGACTCCGAAGCGGCGGCCACCATCCTCTCGACGCTGGCCGCCAACCCGGCCGAAACCGCCACGCCCGATGCCGAGTGGTTCCCCCAGGTGCTGATTCTGCTGGCAGAAGCCCGGTTGCAGCAGAAGAAGTATGACGATGTGGAAGAGATCATCGGTCGGTATCTGGCACAGTTTCCGAAGTCTCCCCTGAAGTACAAGGCCGATGAAATCCTGGGGCGGGCACTGAAGAACCAGGCGAAGTTTGACGCCGCCCGCGAAGCGTTCACCCGGGTGGTTGAAAGTGAAACCGGCCGCAGAACGCCCACCGCCGCCAAGAGCCAGTTTCTGATTGCCGAGACATGGCTGACGCAGAAGAAATACAGCGAGGCGCACCGCGAGTACTTCCGGGTGTATACGCTGTATGACTTCCCCGAGTGGCAGGCCCCGGCTCTGTTCCAGGCGGCCCGCTGCGACGAAGCCCGCAACCGCTGGAAAGAAGCCGTCCGGCTGTATGAGGATCTGCTGCGGGAGTTCCCGAACAGCGAATTCACCGAGCAGGCCAAGGAGCGACTGGTCGTGGCACGGCGGAAGGCGGGCTGAACCGGTTTGAGTTCAGCGCAGGGATCTGGCCCGCGGCTGCGTTCCACCGGGAACACGGCCGATGCGGATGGTCAGTCTGCTTCGGTGGACTGTACCGGCGAAAGGGCCGCCCTGCCCGTCCGGCTGCGGAACCTCTGAGTCTCGTGCGGCTGCTGCCGGCTGCGAAAGGTCCGCGGACTGCAGGCGAAGACAGCAGGCATGGTGCGGCGGACCGTGTTCTTTTGCGTCGATCACGGCAAACATTCGGAGCCTGTTTCCCTGCAGGTGATAAAGTTCGGCAGTGTTGATCGGGCCGGATTCCGGCACCCCGCCCGCGCAGCTGTCAGACTGGATGCCGGAGCAGGAACCCTCGGGACGAGCTGGTTCCGTGTTCGCCAGGGAGAGACGATCCGCCATGCCGAAAACAGACTTCCGGATGCCCGCTGCCGTACTGACTTCCATGATTCTGCTGGCGGCGAGTGCCACCTCGGCCCCTGCCGGGCACCTGTTCGGCGGTGGTGGCGGGTGTAACTGTTCCGGCCGTTCGTCGCACAGTGGCGGCTTTGCTCACGGGCCGGCGTACGGTGTGCCGCATGGCCCGGCGCACCACCTGCCTCCCATGGCTCATGGTGGTGACCACGGTGGGGGCGACCCCGGCGTGCCTTCTCCGGCCCCGCTGCCGCTGACGGTGCACAAGGCGGTTTCGCCTCCGCCCGGTACGCTGGGAGTAACCTATCGCCAGTCCTCGCGGCTGATTCCCGATGACAAGCACCCGCGAATCGGCATGGTGGAAATCTTCGGCATTCCGCTGGAAGCGAAAGTCACCATTCCACACATGGAAGGCTTCCGCAAGAAGGACAGCCAGACGTGGATGTTCGAATCCGAAAAGCCATTGCTGCCCGGCACGCCCCATATCTATCCGGTGACATCGAAGGTGATGATCAACGGTCACTGGACGGAAGACGTGCGGACCATCCGCCTGATTCCAGGCCGGATCGTCTACCTGGAATTCAATCCGGCCGCACGGGAAGAAAGCGGATTTCCCGGATTCCAGGTGGATTAGCCAGAGACGAGGACCGCCGGGATTCTGCCGTCCTGGTTTCCGGGTGCAGAATCCCGTCCGTCAGCCTGCAGCCGTCATGCTTCGCCGTTGAGATCGGCCACGATGTCGACCCAGGTTCTGTCTTCGAAGGAAGTCAGCACGGCATCGGCCACAGCCTGAGCCAGCGCTCCGTGATCGAAACCGGGCACCGCGTCCCGCTGTTCCACGATGGCGGAGACAAACTCGTAGACCAGGTCGTAGCGGAAGACGGTGCTGGGCACCCCTTCTTCAGGATCGCGGGGGCTGCCGGGAATGACCAGAAATTCCCGCGGGACGGGAATCTTCTCCATCGGTTTCCCGTTCAGGCTGACGAGCACGTTGTTGGGGTCGGTGAGCTGATACGCCGCCGATCCCTCGCTCCCGTTGACTTCGGCCCACTCGTAGCCGAAGCCATCGTTGTGGTAACCCTTCATCAACGTGCTGCCTTCCCACACGCCGACGGCTCCGTTCTGGAACATGCCGATCAGGCTGGACCAGTCATCGACTTCCGAAGGCTCGCAGCTCTGCCCGTCGGCCGTCACATCGCGGGGGGCATACTGGGCCACCGCTCCGCAGATGGACTTCAGCGGACCGAGCAGGTCCTGGGCGAAATCGATGCGGTGAATCGTCATGTCGAACAGATCGCCGGCCCCGGCCAGGTGCTTGTACTGCCGCCAGCCCCAGCTGGTTTCCGGCAGATCAAGAAACCGCTGGCTGCGGAAATGCCGCGGCTGCCCCAGTGAGCCGCTCTGCACGAGGTGCCGCACATACCGCATGGAGGGAGCGAAGCGGTAGGTGAAGGCCGTCATGTGACGCAGGTTGTTATCGCGGGCGGCCCGATACATCTCGGCGGATTCCGAGAAATTCAGCCCCAGCGGCTTCTCGCACATCACGTGCTTGCCGCCGGCCAGGCAGGCCAGAGCAATTTCCCGGTGGGTGAAGTTCGGCGTGGCGATAATGACCGCGTCGACTTCGGGATCGGCGGCCATCTGCTGGAAGTCGGTCGTGACCCGGCTGATGCCCCAGTCGGATTTCCGCTGCTCCAGCAGTTTCTCGTTCGGATCGCAGACAGAGACCAGCTCGGCCCGGGGGTCGATGCGGATACCGGGAACGTGGTGATAATCTGAAACGGCTCCGGCGCCGATGATGCCGATACGAACGGTGTCGCTCATGGGTGTGAATCCGCAGGTCTGAATTTCTGTGCCCCGCTGGCGGAGCGATGGTACGGGAGGGAAGGAACGGGCGCTTCGGCCGGAGTCCGTCAGAGGAGTCTGTCAGAAGGGTGGCGCGGAGGAATGCACGGCCCCCTCGAGCGCCTTCTGCCGCAGGTCGGCCCAGTCGGCGGAGCCATCATTCGGAATGTGCTCGAGGTTCACACCCCGAGGGAAGAACGGCAGCCGGCCACGGTACCAGTCCTCCCAGAACTGAGCCGTGTGGGTGTAATAGGTGGTGCTGCCCGCCGGCCAGCGAATGGCAATCAGCAGGTCGGGAGCCGGATAGGGTTTGTCTTTCCGCTCGCAGCGGTACAGCTCGATGGCTTCTTCATCGAGTTCGATGCCCAGTCCGGGGCCTTCCGGTACGAGTGCCTGCCCGTTGGTGACCGGCAGTTCCGTGCTGATGCAGTCCCGCTCGAACAGCTGGTGGCAGTTCACTGCCGGCCAGTGGGCCTGCTCCAGCACGGCTCCCAGATGGAGGCCGAACGCGGCGGCGATCTTTGTGCCCACCACCTGCAGGAACAGCGACTTGTTGAATGCCTGGCAGGTGAGGCCGTCCCGCTGAATGCGGGTGGCTCCGCCGGTGACCACGAACCCGTCGCACATTTCCTCGCGAATGCAGGTCTCCATGGAAGGATCGCCGAAGTGCGTGGGGGTGTGCATCGAAATCGGAATTTCGGTGTGCCGCCGCAGATGCCGGTAACCGGCCACATCGCGGTGGGGCAGCGGGCTTTCAAACATTACCACATGGTGGAACTGCTCCATCTCTTTACAGAGGCGGGTGCAGTGAGCTGTGTCGATGCCGAAGCCGTTGAAGTCCATGTCGACTTCGAAATGATCGGGCAGAGTCTGGCACAGCTGGCGGGTCTGCTCGATGAGATCCCACCACGGGCGGGCTTTGGTTTTGAAGCTGGTATAGCCCTGCTCGCGGGCCAGCTGGCACTCGCTGATCCAGTCTTCCGCCGGCAGATCGATATCCCACCAGGAGATGAAGCACCGGTCCCGCACCTGCTGGCCCAGCAGCTGGTGCAGCGGGGCGTCCATCGCTTTAGCGGCCGCGTCGAACAGGGCAATCTGCAGGCCGGCTCCGAGGGAGTCGTCCCACATGTTCTCTGCCGGATGTTTCCCGGTGACCCGGTTGCGGGCGGCGTCGGTCACGGTGGGTTCGCCCCACGTGTAGTACACCATCGTCTCGCCGAAGCCGACCACGCCAGATTCGAGTTCCACACGGCAGATTTCGAACAGCGTCCAGTGGGGAATCTCCCGCTGCATGTTCCGGGCGGGAACAGGCCGCAGGGGCAGATCGACCCAGAACGTTTCGACAGAACGAACAGCGTGCGACATACCGGGAGAACTCTTTCTGAAAGACGGCAACGACGTGCGACGGGCTGACCGGCCCTCGCGGATTACAGCACGCCGGCGAGGTAGCTGGTCATCCAGATGATGAAGGCCACTGCCACCCATGCCAGGGCGAAACCGCCGATATCGACAAACGTGGGCCGCGGGATCTCGATCGTGCTGTTGGGAATCAGCCGCGGTCCCTGCGGTGCCGGGTTTGCCGGCAGAGTGCAGGGCTTTTCGATTTCCTCACCCGGTGTAATGGGCGTGTGCATCAGGCTGTAGAAGTGGTCCAGCTTTTCCTTCGGCTGCATGGGGGTGACAAAGCTGACAATCAGCCCGGAAAGCACTCCGGCCGACATGAAGGACAGCATCTGCCAGGCGTCCATCATTTTGATGACTTTGCCGTCCTCGAAGCCGAACCAGTTCTCCGGCAGCACGCCCCAGCTGTGCACGGTGGCCGGGTAATTGGCCACCAGAATCCAGGCCGCCACACCGCAGATGGTCGACACCCAGACGGCCCACGAATTCCACCGCCGCCAGCTGATGCCGAACCACAGGCTGATGCCGATGACAGCCGGAGTCTTGATGATCACCTTCAGAGCATCGATCACATCGGTGAACGTACTCTGCAGCAGCAGGGCCAGCATCACGATGCCCAGGCCGGCAAACCGGCCAACCCACAGGTAATGGCTCTGGGTGGCGTTCCGCACGAAGAACCGGCGGTAAATGTTCTCGGTAAACAGACCGCTGGAAATCACCATCTGCGCATCGGACGTACTCATCACGGCGGCCAGCAGCGAAGCCAGCAGCAGGCCGATCAGCCCGGGGGCAATGGTCGGCAGAATGTCAAAGGCCGCCCGGCCGAACAGGTCATCGGCAAAGGCCTTGTCCTCTGCCAGCAGCGCGGCCCGCTCGTCGGCGGGCAGCTCCTGGTAGACCTCCGGATTGTTGTAATTCTGCAGCCGGACATAAGCTTCGCGGTCGCTGGTAATCTTGATCCGTTCCGCCTCGGGCAGGGCATCGAACCGTGCCTGGGCCTCGGTCCGGGCGGTTTCGTCGAGTTCTTCCCAGGCCGCACCCGATTCGACCGTCAGCGGGCGGTCGGTGTGCTGCAGCGGGCTGGAAGCTCCCAGATACCACACAATGCAGGCCAGCCCGGTAAACGTCCAGGCGACCGTGCAGAACCGCTTGAGGAAGTTACCGACGGTGAAACCGAACCGGCCTTCCATCTCCGTTTTCCCGGCACCGCAGACACCCATAATGTGCGGCTGCACCACAATGCCCGCCAGCGCGGTGATGGACAGCATGGCCACATAGAACGCGGTAATCGGTTCCTTGCCGAGGAGTGCGGCCACATCGGGTTTGGCCACAAAATCCAGCATGCCGGTCTTGATACCGGCCTGATCGTGCAGCGCGCCGAACCCGCCTATCTTCGAAAAGACAAACGGCAGCAGCAGAAACGAGAAGGTGATGGTCAGCACGCCCTGAATGAAGTCGGTGATGATCGCCGCGCCCAGTCCGCCCGCCATCCCGTAGGCCACAAACAGCACCGTCATCGCCAGAATGGCGTACTCGTAACCCAGCACGGGCCGCTGCGAGACATGCAGGCCCTGTTCGCGGTCCCAGTTCAGCATCGGGACTTCGACGTTGGCCTCGATGGCCACCAGATCCAGCCGTCCGCCGGTCAGGGCGTTGACCATCTTTCCGCTGCCGTACAGGCCGCCGGCGATGAACACGATCGACATGATGATGCCGTAAACCGTGTACAGAGTCGCCGTGCCGGTGTTGTAGCGGGATTCGAAAAAGTCCGCCGTGGTCAGGGCCCGGGTGCGGCGGAGAATGGGGGCCACAATCCAGTAGAACGGCGTGGCCCACAGCCACAGGAACTGCCACCAGATACCGGCCAGACCCACCCGCCACGAACCGGCCACCACGGAGATGGCCTGCTCGCTGCTGGTTCCCGCCCCGAAGGCGAAGAACATCATGAACACTTTACCGAACCGCCGACCACCCATGAAGAAGTCGGACATGTCGTGAACTTTGCGGATCGACCAGATGCCGACCGCGAGAATCACGATGAAGTAGACCGCCAGCACCAACCAGTCGATTACCGTAAGGCCAAGCCAGGCGGTCTGAGTCATGACTATCAATCCTGTTTCTGAGCGCACAGGCGGACGGACCGCCTGAAGAGACGTCGGGAGGAAGGAAACCGGCACAGCCGTGTGCAGATGGCCCGGCACGACAGTGCCCATTCTGTCCTGGCAGCCACATGCCCCGCTCTGGGGGAGTGAGAGAGCAGCTGCCCCCGCCCGGTCGAAACAATTCCCGCATGCGTAATCGTTGATCCGGACAGTCCTGCACAGCGTACAGGCCGCGCCGGGTGGTTGCAATCGGCCCGCTGTGAAGAGCGGGCAGATTCCCGGAGCACGACATCACCGCAGGGAATCCCGGCCTGCCGGAAGCCGTCCCATGGGGAGGGATTGGCCCGTCGCCCGTTCCGTTACGGGAGTTTGACGTCCAGCGTGCGTTCGGCCTCATTCACCGAGACGACTTCGGCGAAGTCGATTTTGTCGGCCAGAGCCTGCGGCGATTCCTCCCAGCCGAGAAAGACGGTGCTCCGCCGCAGGGAGAACGCCTTCGTGAGTTTCGCTTCGCGGAGGCTGGCGACAAACGCCTGCATCTTGTCGTTGGTCCCGCCCGACAGATTGATGGTCACCATTTTCTCGGCACCACCCACCTGCTTCGCAAACGATGCCCGGCGGTCGTCGACTGCTGTGCCTGGCGAACCGCCAGCAGGCCGCGAAGCTGTGGCAGCACCCGGTGGACGCTGTCCCGGCCGGTATGCACCCGGTCCGGTGCTTCCCGGGGTTCCGGCTACCGGTCTGCCGCCGGGTCCGGGGGTGGTGTTCTGCGGTTGGCGGCTGAGATCGACAGCAATCAGCCGGGCCTCAGGATCGATTCCCGTGACCATGCCGAACCGAATCGTATCGGCAATGGACTCCAGGGAACCCGTGATGCGGGCGACCACATACTCGTGATCTCCCGTGCGATGCTGCTGCAGTCCCTGCAGCCGGCCGGGGAACGAGCGACCGACCTGGGGGACCAGCGGCAGGCGGCCCTGCCCACTGGCCCGCAGAATGACGACCGAAGCGGCGGGATCGCCGCCCGCGAGCTGGTCCCGCAGTTCTCTCAGCCGCTCTTCTCCGTCCGGCGGGTTGCCGACCGACATTCGCGGATAACTGCCCGTGCTTTCCGGCTGGCCGCTCCCGCCGCTCACGTTGTTCCCGCCTGGCCCGCCTCCAGCCAGTGGTCCCTGATTTCCCGGTCCGGAGGCACCCGGTACGCCCATATCGGCGAACCCCAGATTACTGACGGTGGAACTCAGCTTCTGGATTTCCGCAACCACTTCCTGGTTGCCGGCAGCGCGTTCCGCCGCTTTCGTGGCCAGCTTGTCCAGAGTCGTCACGGCGGCCAGATGCGGGGCAAAGTACGGCGAGGAAACCTCGGAGGTGATCCTCTGGAATTCCCGCTGGCTGGCCTTGTCCTTCAGAGCTTCGATTTCCGCGGTGACAGACCGGATTTCCTCCAGCTGAGCGGTGCCGGAGGACTCGCTCTTCACTTTGGAGACGGCCTGCAGCGCCCGCCGCAGCGCGCGGGTGCGGTCGTAGAAGTAAACGGACCTCGGTCGGGACGTGTCCGGTTCAGGCAGTTCGCGCACGAGGTCAAACTCGAAATCCATCGACCGGAAGAAATTCAGATCCCAGGCGAGTTCCTGGTTCAGCAGGTCGGCATTTTTCAGACGGTCGATCTGCGTCTGCACCCGGTCGAAGGCCGCTTTGCGTTCGTCCTTGCCGGCATTCCAGTATTTCGTCAGTTCGGTGGCCCGCTGCCGGTCAATCTCCCCCAGTGCGAGCAGGCGGGCATCGTATTCACTGGTCCGCTGTTTGATTTCCGCGAGCGTCTGCAGTGCGTCGGGAACGTCTTCCTCTTTCTTGACGGCTGCGAGTGCGTGCTCCAGTTCCTCGTAGTTTTCCAGGCTTTCATCCATCAGGGCTTCGTGACTGTCGAACGCGCCCGACAGGCCGCTGTCGGCTATGGAAGTCACCGTGCTGGTGACAGCCTGGTAGCCGCCACTCACTCCAACGGCGATTACCACCCCCACCGCAACGATTGCCGCGGCAATTTTCCACGGAAACGGCCGGTCGGGCCGGGTTCGCTTTTTCGCCTTTTTTCCAGCACGCCCGGGTTGCCGGCGGGCCACCGGTGCAGGCCGTGTCGCCGGGGAGGCCGCACTGCCGGTGCCGTAATCGTCCTCTTCGAACGAACCGCCGAAGTCATCGCCGGTGGCTGGCTGAATGCGGAAGGCGTGGCCGCATTTGCGGCATTTCATCCGTTTGCCGACCGCGGAATCGTCCTTCAGACGGAAGACGGACAGGCATTCGGGGCATTCGGTGCGGAAACCGCTGGACATGAGCTGACTCCACCGCACAGGGACTGAAAGCGTACGGTTTGCACTGTCGACAGAAAGGCCGACTGTTCGATTTGAGGGTGCCATCCTACAGTAAACTGGAATGGTTTACAGATGTTTTCTCTGGCAGAGGCCTCTTCCCGGAATCGTTTGCCCCGGAATCATTCCGCCGGGTCACAGGTTCTGAACGGCACAGCGGGTATCTGAGGAAAGACTTTCATCATGTTGTTGAACCGAACAGCGGCGCTCTCCGTCATCTGCCTGGTACTGCAGTCTTTCCCTGCGCTGGCCGCCGATGAGGCCGGGGTCTGGAACCAGTGGCGGGGTCCAAACCGGGATGGCCAGGTGCAGGGTGCTCCGTGGCCCGGCACTCTGGATGAGGAAACGCTGGTCCGTCGGTGGCGGGTGGAGCTGCCACCAGGGTACTCTGGCCCCGTGGTTTCTGAATCGGCCGTGTTTGTGGCGGGAACAGAAGACAAAAAGAACGAAGTCGTCCTCGCGCTGGATCGGGCCACGGGGAAAGAACTGTGGCGGGCGAGCTGGCCCGGCGCGATGTCCGTCCCGTTCTTTGCGGCCTCCAACGGCAGCTGGATTCGGGCGACTCCCGCATTTGACGGCGAGAGCCTGTACGTGGCCGGCATGCGGGATGTGCTGGTCTCGCTGAATGCCGCCACGGGCGGGATCCAGTGGCGGGTGGATTTCGCCGAGCAGCTGGAAACTCCGCTGCCGGCATTCGGTTTTGCCAGCTCTCCCCTGCTGGATGGCGATTTCCTGTACGTTCAGGCGGGGGCGGCCTTTCTCAAACTGGAAAAAGCGACGGGGAACATCGTCTGGCGGGTCCTCAGCGATAAAGGCGGGATGATGGGCAGTGCCTTTTCCTCGCCGATCATCACCACGCTTGCCGGAAAACGGCAGCTGGTGGTGCAGACGCGGTTGAAGCTGGCCGGTGTCGATCCCGACAGCGGAGACGTGCTGTGGGAGCAGGAAGTGCCGAACTTTCGGGGGATGAATATTCTGACGCCCGTCCGCTTTGAAGACGGCATCTTCACCAGCTCGTATCAGAATAAGGCCTGGCTGTACAACGCGGCCCGGGCCGACGGAAAATTTGAAATCACCGAAGCCTGGGACAGCAATACCCGGGGTTACATGTCGACGCCGGTCGTGATCAACGGGCATGCTTACCTGCACCTGCAGAACCAGCGATTCGCCTGCATCGACCTGAAAACCGGCGAGCGGAAGTGGACATCGCAGCCGTTCGGCAAATACTGGAGCCTGGTTGCGCAGGGCGATCGCATTCTGGCCCTCGATAATCAGGGCAAACTGCTGCTGATTCAGGCCAGCCCCGAGAAGTTTGAACTGATCGACGAGCGAACTGTCAGCGAAGAGGAAACCTGGGCCCATCTGGCAGTCAGTAATCAGGATGTCTTCGTCCGCGAGCTGAAGGCCGTCAGTGCCTTCCGCTGGGAAGCCGGGCAGAAGGCGGAGCAGTCTGCCGGGCCAAAGAAGAGTAAACCCCGGAGCAACTGAATCCGGACCAGCTGAAAAGGCAGAACATCGTGATCCGCGAGCCATTGACCGATCGTTTTCTGGTAACCGCCATGGCCCTGTCCGCCGTGCTGGCGGTCAGTGCGGCTGCGGTGCGGGCCGATGACTCTCAGGCCACCCGCCCGGAGCGACCGAACGTCAAAGCCGGGCTGCCGGGAGAAACGTTCGAAGTCGCGGGCCGCCCGGCCTTCGTGCTGCTGCCCGAGAAATCCCTCCGGCGGACGCCGCAGCCGTGGATCATGTATGCCCCCACCCTGCCGGCCTACCCCGACCGGCACGAACGCTGGATGCACGAGCAGTTTCTGGCTGCCGGCATCGCCGTCGCCGGAGTCGATGCGGGCGAAGCCTACGGCAGCCCCGCCTGGCAGAAGCTGTGCGATGGCCTGTACGACGATCTGACGGGCCAACGGCAATTTGCTTCCCGCGTGTGCCTGCTGGGCCGCAGCCGGGGCGGGCTGTGGATGACCAGCTGGGCCGGAAAGAACACCGCGAAAGTGGCCGGCATGGCGGGGATCTACCCGGTGTTCGACCTGACGACTTACCCGGGCCTCAAGCGGGCGGCCCCCGCTTACGGGCTGACC
>JAGQPV010000898.1 GCA_020426545.1 Planctomycetaceae bacterium | reverse complement strand
CAGCTGAAGCCGCGCTGGCTCAGGCGGAACAGCAGCTGAAGACCGTCACCCGGCAGCAGGCGGAGCGGCAGAAATCGCTGGCCGCTCTGGGGGGAACATTAGAAGACGGCAAACTGTCCAATGCCGACAGCCTGGAAGCGCCGCAGAAGGAAGCCGCCACAAAGCTGGTGGTGGAAATCTCCGCCGGCCAGGCCGAGCTGGAAAAACTGCAGCAGCAGATTGCCGCAGCTCCCGCTGCCATCAAAGCGGCAAAGGCACTGGCCGCCACCGGCACGAAGGCACTGGCCGCTTCCGTGAAGCCAATCGCCGAGGCTCAGGCGGCGGTGAAAGCCGTGGCCGCGGAGCTGGCTGCCGCAACGAAAACCACTGACGAAGCCCGCCACAGACTGGAACTGCTGCAGCAGGGACTGCCCGTGGTGGATCCGAAACTTGTCCGGCAGACGCGCAGCTGGAAGCATGACCGGCCGATGATCTCCTGCCGGATTGATTCCAGCGGGCAGTATGTCTTCGGCGGTGCGCAGGATCCTCAGCTGCACCGTTACCACCTGCTTTCCGGGGAAGCCGTGGCACTCGACGGGCACCAGAGCTGGATTCGCCGGTTCGCCATCCGCCCGACACCGGCGGGCGATCTGCTGGTTTCGGGTGCCTATGCCGGTCGGCTGATCTGGTGGGATACCTCGGCAGCTGAGCCGGTTCCGCTCCGTACCGTGAAAGCCCATCAGGGCTTTGTGCGAGGAGTGGCCCTCAGCCCCGATGGCACCCTGGTGGCCACCTGCGGAAACGACCTCGTCGTGCGAATCTGGTCGGCCGAAACGGGCGAACTGCTGCACGAACTGACCGGCCACGAACGGCACATTTACAACCTCGCCTTCAGCCCCGACGGGTCCGCTCTGGTATCGGGAGATCTGACAGGCGTCCTCAAACACTGGGAAACCGGCAGCTGGCGGGAAGTCCGCGAGCTGGATGCGAAAGTCCTCTCTAAATACGACAAGACCTTCAAGGCCGATATCGGCGGTATCCGCGGGATGGACTTCAGTCCCGACGGCTCGCAGCTGGTAGTCTGCGGAATCAGCAAGGTTTCCAACGCCTTCGCGGGAATCGGCGAACCGACTGCCGTACTGTTCGACTTTGAGAGCGGGAAGCAGCTGACCGTCATGCAGCCGGAACCCGCCTTCAAAGGCACGCTGTGGAGCATCCGGTTTCATCCGTCCGGCCGGTTCCTGGTCGGGGCAGGGGGCAGCAACTCGGCCATGATGTGGTTCTGGCGGACGGGGCAGGCAAAGTCATTCCACGGAGTGAAGCTGCCCGGTGTGGGTTACGATCTCGACTTCCACCCCGACGGTATCCGCTTCGCGGTCGCGCTGTACAACAAAGAGATCCAGCTGTTCGACATGGGACCAAAACCACCCGCACCGAAGAAAAAGCCGGCCACGAAGGAAGCGAAGAAGTAAACGGCAGCTGACTCGGGTGCCACACGCGAGTGCTTCACTCGCCAGTGCCCGTTCCGGCCTGCTGTTGAACGCTCAGCTCCCCCGGCACGGTTGAGAACTGTCGGTGAAGACACTGGCGGCCGAAGACGGCTGCCAGTGGCACCCGGCGCGAGGATGAATACGACAGCTGTCGGGCTGCCGCATCCGGCCGGGCAGGGGGCGATGAAACACTTGGCTGTCGTCCGCTGCGGCGGGACAGCACCGCTGGCATGCTCCGGACGGGCCGCATGCCCGGCGTGCCGGCTGATCGACCGGCCTTTCCCGTCGGCAGCCATTCGCCCATTCCAGGCGAACGGATCATTTCCGCTGTGCGGGACGTGTATCCCGTTGTTCACAGATATATACTGTGACGGTCTTCCTGCCAGTTTCGGCAGACCCTGCTGCCGTGCCTTCGTTGATTCGGGCATGCTGCAGCCACCCGCTCTGATCTCAGCCGAGAAGTCATTCCCATGCAGCAGAACGGTCCCCGGTTGGCCCT
>JAGQPV010000897.1 GCA_020426545.1 Planctomycetaceae bacterium | reverse complement strand
ACTCAGATTGCCTTCAAAGTAGCGGTGCAGCTTTTGAAACAGCACGTGCTTCTGCTGATTATTTGTTTCATCAACCGTTCGCAGAATACGGGGCTCAATACCATTTTCCGCAGCAACGGACGCCAGAGCACGCACGTCCTTCGGGAAGCACGAACCTCCGTAACCCACACCGGGAAACAGGAATGAAAATCCGATTCGGGCGTCATGCCCGATGCCCTTGCGAACCTCGTTGATATCTGCGTTCACCATTTCGCAGATATTCGCCATCTCGTTGATGAAGCTGATTTTGGTGGCCAGCATGCAGTTGGCCACGTATTTGGTCATCTCCGCACTCTCCAGTCCCATCACGAGGAAGGGGTTTTCGTTGCGGAGAAACGGCCGGTACAGCTCCTGCAGAATGTCGGCCACTTCCGGTCGTTCCACACCCACCACCACGCGGTCGGGTTTGGTGAAGTCGCCAATCGCCGCCCCTTCTTTGAGGAACTCCGGGTTGGAAGCCACATCGATGGTGCGGCCGGCTTCTTCCTTCAGCCACCCGGCGACCCGGCGGTTGGTGCCCACCGGAACCGTGCTCTTGACCACCACCACGACGCCTTCTTTCAGCAGTGGCGCCATCTGCCGGGAGGCGGCTTCCACATACTGCAGGTTGGCTTCGCCGGGCAGCAGCGAGCCTTCGGCATGATCGGCGGTGGGGGTGCCCACGCAGATGAACACCACATCGGCCTGGGGAATGGCGTCTTCGTAGCTGGTGGTGAACTTCAGCCGGCCCGATTTCCGGTTCCGATGAACGAGTTCTTCAAGGCCGGGTTCGTAGATCGGAATCCGGCCTTCCTGCAGATCGCCGATTTTCTTCTGATCGACATCGAGGCAGGTGACTTCGTTGCCGCTCTCGGCCAGGCAGGTGCCAGTCACCAGACCGACATAACCGGTTCCAATGGTCGTCACTTTCACGGAAGCTCGTCCTTTCCGGGCACCATTTCCGGAGGTGATTCTGTCGGGCAGCGGGTGGTCAGGTTCCGCCGTGGTACGAACGCTTCTGACCGGTTTCACTGGTGACCCGGAAGACCGGGTGCAGACCCGTTAATGGCTGCTGGTGCGGTGCAGCCACAATTGTGGAGGCGGGATATGACGTACGAAGGCGGGCACCGCCAGGCTCTGTTCAGCCGGCACTGCCCTGGTTCGGGCATTCTCCGGGGGAACGAAGAAGCCGGAACGGGACCATCGGGATTGTCCCGAACAGGGCGGTATGCGACAAGCCGAATTCCGGCAGACAGTTACGTGGTTTGATGCACAGGTTTTTCCCACGAGGTTCCAGATCCGCCCGCAGCTGGCCGGATGGGCAACCGGTGACCGTCTGTTCGCTGGCAAACGGCCCGCGGCGATTCGTATCGGACCGATATATATCGGAAACTGCGGAAACGGTGCCTTTGTTCAGAGCAGAATCGGGGGATTACAGAGGAGAGACGGTTCCGGGCAGACGTTGCGGGCGCGGCTGCTTGACCGGAGAAGTCCGGCGTCTAGACTAAAAGCAGGCCCGACGCACGGTTCCGCCGGGCTGGCCGCTTGGCGGCCACTTTCCTGTTCCCCGCAGGGAAGGTTCGGGAAATGATTTTTTCGGGTTTCTGACCAGCATGACAGCCGACGATTCTTCCCAGCCTGCATTCCCTGAACGCCCCGGAACAGCGGAATCGGCCCAGCTGCCCGAATCAGAAACTCAGCTTCCGGGCGGGGGCTCCGCGGGCGATTCGCATCGTCTGCCGGAGGAACTGCCCCCGGTCGAGCCGCCTTCCGCCGGCTTCATTGTGCAGCTGTTCCTGGTGCCCGGCCTGATTGTGGCGGCCATTATCGGCGTGTGGGTGCTGTTCGGCCGAATTGCCGAAGGCCGCCAGGACTGGCGGGAACTGGTGGCCGAGCTGCCCAGCGGGAACGAGCAGCGTCGCTGGCGGGCTGCCCTTGGTCTGGCGCAGATGCTC
>JAGQPV010000896.1 GCA_020426545.1 Planctomycetaceae bacterium | reverse complement strand
GACCTGGCAACAACGACAGAACTGCAGCGACGGGTTCGCGCGTTCCATTCTGCCGACCATTCCAGCAACCCGGCTGAGTCCGCCAGCAGACTGGCTGACCTGGAGCGGGATCTCTACGGCCGGCGGGACCCCACGGGCGACGAGCGGGAGTTCGACAGCCGCACGGATTCCCGTATTCTGCTGTCGGAGCTGGACAGCTGGTCGCGGCTGGCGGAAACGTTCGGGCTGGAGAACACGGCGGAAGAGGCCCGGCAGATTACCGCCGACCATCTGATGCGGCTGGCCTGCGCCTGGCGGGAGTCCGTCCGCTCGATGGTCGATCGGTGCGAACCGGACGACTGCTTTCATGGCCTGCTCTCCACCACCCGCCGGCAGCTGGAACTGCATCGTCGCTGTCCCACGGGCTGCGAGGCCGGTTACGAGGCTCTGCAGGAATCCCGCCAGATGCTGCGGGATGCGCTGCTGCAGTCGCTCGCGGAATCGGCTCCCGATCTGACCCGGCGGAAGGAATGGACCGTTGCCCTGGTCGATCGGGGTGACATGATTCTGACCGCTGTGGATGGTCAGCCGCCCGCCCGCGCTTCCGAGGTTCTGAAGCTGGTGAGCGATGATCTGCAATGGCATATGCAGCACATCGAACGGCGCTTCGGCCCGCTGAGGCGTCGACTGGCCCGCAAGAACAGGCGGCTCGCCGCGGAGCGGCAGGAACGTCGGCTGCAGGGACGACTGGAAGAAAAGTTCGGTCGGAAATTCGTGGCCCGCAGTGAGCGGGTCGTTCTGATTCTGATTGTGCTGGTCCTCGTTCTGATGACCCTGGAGTACACCCTGCAGCTTTCGCCGCGGGTGATTCACTGGTTCAATCTGATCGATGCCATGTGCTGCGTGGTGTTCCTGACGGAATTCGGTATCAAGCTGACGCTGGCACCCGGTCGCACCACGTGGTTCCGCCGGCATGTGCTGATCGACCTGATTCCCGCGATTCCCATCGGGCTGATTGCCACTGGCCTGGAATCAGCAGCCGGGGTGGATGCCATTAGAGCGGGGCGTGTCTCCCGGTTTCTGCGGCTTCCCCGCCTCGCCCGCTATGTGCGGATTGTCCGTCCGGCGGTCAGGCTGATCCGGGGGTTCGGGCTGCTGGCCCGCGGGCTGGATCGTCTGGCCCGGCAGTATGGCCACATTCTGAATCAGAACGTCATTCTGTACCCCACCCGCCAGGAACTGCAGCGGAGTGAGCAGCTGCTCGATGCCCGCCGTTCGATCATCAGCGAGCTGCGGAATGAGATCTCCTCCTGCTGGCGGGAGCTGCTGACGCTGGCGGAGGAAGAACATCAGCCCGGGATTGCCGCCTGCCGGCTGGCCGTGTTCCGCACGGAACTGGCCGATGCCGCCCATGCTCACGAATCGGTGGATGTGGCTGCCGCGGAGGATGTCCGGGAGATTCCGGCGGGCATTCTGATTGAACAGCTGGCGTCGGCCACTTCGCAGAGTCTGGAAGCGACGCTGGGCAGCCCGCTAATTGCGCAGCTCAGCCGCATGCTGAGAGTGCTGGGCCGTCCACCGATGCGGTGGCTGCCGGTGATCGCTTCGGTCGTTCCCCCCATTAATGCGGGCATGAGCGACGCGGATGCCACTGTCGCCGCCTCCCGCAGACTGGGAGCCGTGCTGCGACGGTATCACAATATCTGGTTCTGGGTGGCGGATCTGTACGGGACGGTCACGCCCTCGCAGTTCGTGGACCGAGTGGGCACCACATTAGTCAACAGCTCCTTCCGGCCCGCATACCGGCTGGCGCTGTTTGGCGGTTTCTTTCTGCTGACCGATCTGGTCCTGCGGCTGACGAATATCAGGGCCCTGGAGCCGATTAAGAGATCGCTCAATACGTATGTGGGCCACACCGTGCTGGTGATGGGCGGTACCTGCTTCGTCATTCTGCTGTTTGGTTTCTGGCTGAAGCGAATGGCCCGCGAAGCCACC
>JAGQPV010000895.1 GCA_020426545.1 Planctomycetaceae bacterium | reverse complement strand
TGCATGAACTGGTGCGGCTGCTCGGAGACGAGGAACTGTTCACCTTTGTCGTGCATTCCGCGGTCGACGGGACGAACAACGAGGCCGAACGATCGCTCCGCGGCGCTGCACTGGACCGGCAGACGGGGCGGACGAGTAAAACTCTCAGCGGTGCCCGCCGCCGCACGGTTCTGGTGAGCGTGTTCGAATCACTGCGGCTGTATCTGCCGGAGTGTACGCTGGCCGGCGTGCTGACGGAAACGGGCGAATGGTTCCGGACCGGCCGGAGCCTGTTCGACCGCCTGATCCACTCCTCCGGCCTGGCCCCGCCGGACGATTCCTGTCTGGCCAGGTTGTTCCCCGCCCCGGTCGAGTGACGGTCGGCAGTCCCGTTCGCCGAACTACTTCACGCTGCGCAGAATGGACGGGTACACTGGCCTGACCGACGAACAGTGGGAACTGATCAGAGATCTGATTCCAGCCGCAAAACCCGTTGACCGCCCCGCTCGAAGCACCTTCTACTCCTCCCCGGTCAGCGTTCCGGCTGCCTTCCGAAGAACCGCCCCCCGAACATTGGCTGCGACCCTCCATCCGGATGAAACAGTGGGTGGCGAACTGCAGCAGGGCCTGCTTCGCTCCGATTTCCCCCCGCTTCATCGCATTCCCGCATCAAAATTACTGTACCGCCGGACAACTTCCGCGCCCAGCGGGCCAGTTTCTCGACCGGGGCTATGTTGATTCTGTTGGAATAGAGCGCCAATACGGGAATGCCGAGCAGATCGAGGGCGATCCCCTCGTTGGGGTCTTCCACGATGAGAATGCCGAATTCTCGGACGGTTTCTCGGTAGATAGGATTCACGCTGACCGAAGAGTTCCAGGCTCCGCTGAAAACCCTTCAAGAAATGGAACTTCTCCGGCTCGCCGCCCGCCTGACCTTTGGTCAGGCACTCGTCCTGCTCCGCGGCCGGACCGAGTTCGTCGTCGATGGCACAAGGATCGAGTCGCCGCACACCGCAGCCAACGAGGAGGATCTGGCCTGTGCCGCCCGAACTCAGGTCCACGCCTATGGACAGTGCAATGCGGATTTCGAGCTGACTCTGGACAACGCTCAGCAGTCCCTGACATCCTCCCTTTCCGCCCCGGTGACCACCTGCGGCGCCGCCGTAGCAGATGTCTGGTACAATCGAAATTCCTCGGTCGCTGGAGAACGGCGGTCGCGGACCGCCCCCGACGATGGGAGCAATCCGGCAAGAGAAGCAGTGGCCGATGCCTGGCGGCACTATCACCTGGCAGTCGCCGAAGCTGAACGCACCCGATGCCGTCCGAACTGAAGCCGGCAGTCAGGCAGACCCTCTCGCAGTTCTCTGCCGACAACGACTTCTCACTGATGCAAGCGGCACCAGCCGCGGCCCACAGTCAGACCACGACGGTACGGTGATGCCGCAGCCGGGAAAGCGTCCCGGTCACCCGTGGAGCAACCCTCACCGGACGATGAGTCGCTATTGGACGATCTCCGCGATTTCACGACCCCCTCCCGCTGGAAGGTGGCCGTGGAGTTCCGGCACGACAGCTGGCTGTGCGACGTGGTTTACCGGTTGCTCGACCGGCAGCGGACGTTTGTCGTGCTGCACGACATGCAGCCGCCACCGAACCGAACGATGCGTCTTTCATCTACGTCCGCCGGCGCGGCACGACGGCGAAGTACGCCGGCAGTTACAGCGACGACCAGCTGGCCAACGATGCAGAGCAGATCCGCGGCTGGCAGCAGTCCGGCCGCGCGGTGTACCGGTATTTCAAAAACGACCCGTCACTTCCACCCCACCTGGCAGACGGAAAGTGACTCGAAATTCCTCAGCAACGGACTGGTCCCCCGATCCACTTCGCTGTGGAATACGGTCATCCGAACGCTGATTTCAGCCAGTGGGCGCAGCACCAGCGAACTGAGCAGGTAGATCGGCAGGCGGGCGTAACGTCAACAATGGCTGACGACCTCAATC
>JAGQPV010000894.1 GCA_020426545.1 Planctomycetaceae bacterium | reverse complement strand
ACCACGCCGGGCAGCACTCCGCAGCCGGTCGGCTTCGTCATCCCAGGAACCGCCCCGCACCACACGGGGGTAGAGGGTCTTCGGCACGGCCAGCGGAAAGACTGCTGCTTTGTCCTGCGGCATCGTTCCGTAAAAATCAGCCACGTACTGATCAAGCACCCATTCAGCTACATTGCCGTGCATATCGTACAGGCCCCACGGGTTGGGCTTCTTCAGGCCGACCCGCTGATACTTCTCGCCGCTGTTCCCGTAGTGCCAGGCATACTCGTCCAGCTGCTCCGGATCGTCTCCGAACGACCAGGCAGTGGTCGTTCCCGCCCGGCAGGCGTATTCCCATTCGGCCTCGGTAGGCAGCCGGTAGTAGCGTCCGGTTTTCTCCGACAGCCATTCGCAGTACATCTTTGCCGCCAGCTGCGTCATCGAAATCGCGGGGTAGCTGTCATGCCCCATGTCGAATGTCATATCGGTATACGGGGCCGTGGGACGGGTGACGGCGTCGGCCAGCCGATCACGGTCAGTTGGCTCAAGCTTCTCCAGTTTTCGCCGCTGAATATCCAGCCGGAAACTCCAGTTGTCATACTCATCCCAGGTGACTTCGTGCTTCCCCATCCAGAAGGGATCGACCTTCACCCGGTGCTGCGGGCCTTCATCCTTCCTGCGGTCGGCCTCGTCCTCGGGACTGCCCATCACAAATTCCCCGCCGGGAATCGGAACCATGTCGAACGTCACCTTCGTGCCGGTCAGCTGCTCGGTGTAGGGCTTCATTTCCTCCGGGGCGGTAGCTTCCGCAGCCGCCACTTTCACAGGGGGAGGGGACTTCTGCGCGGTGACTTCGGCTCGCGATGTGGCGGAAATGGCCGACATCAGCAGAGCGCCGCACAGAATGGTCGTGACAACACCAGTGGCCAGCCACGTGCACAGCACCAGTTGCAACCGGCCGGAGCGGTGGCTTAGGCTCAAAGCCTGACCGGCGGCCGCGCGGCGACCAACGGACCGGCTGGCTGAGATCGCGTTTCTGTTCATCATCGGAAAGCAAGTCCTGTGAATGTTCTGTCTGCTGCGGCAGCCACTCTTCGGCCGGCGCCTGCTGATCTGATTCGCCCCGCCGCGGACGGTCAAGTCTGGTCACGGAGAGCCGTGCTGGCCAGCGGAATCAGCCTGCTGGCCGGAACGCTTACCGGGCGCGGGCCGCTCCTCGCTGCACAGCCGCTGAAAACGGCCACTCCAGTCAGTACGGAGGCCGCCGAAGCAGCACGGCTGACTCGTTACACCCGCAGCCAGAGGCAGATGGGCGTCGAGTTCCGCATCTCAGTATATGCGGCTGAGGAAGAGGCCGCAAACTCCGCGCTGGACGCGGCCTTCGCCCGGATCGCCAGGCTGAACGGGATTCTGAGCGACTACGACCCGACCAGCGAACTGCGACGCCTGTGCGACGCTTCCCCCCCTGGAACACCTGTCCCGGTGAGCGATGAACTGTGGCATGTGCTCGCAGCAGCCCAGCGGCTGGCTGCGGCAACCAACGGTCGGTTCGACGTCACCGTTGGCCCACTGGTGCGATTGTGGAGAAGAGCACGCAGACAGAAGGAGCTTCCCTCACCCCGGTTGCTGTCCGAATCCCGAAAGGCCGTCGGCCATCAGTTACTCAGACTGCACGCGGAGGGACAGCGGGTGGAACTGCTCCGGGCTGGTATGCGGCTCGACCTCGGAGGCATCGCAAAAGGCTACGCTGCCGCCGAAGCAGTGCGTGTTCTGCGGGAACGGGGCCTGCCGCGCGCTCTGGTGGATGGCAGCGGAGATATCGTGGCCGGCGATCCGCCTCCCGGCACGACAGGCTGGACAATCGCCATCGCTCCCCTCCGTCTGCCAGCGTCCGCAGCTCGCACTCCAGCCGAAACCGAAACCGTAGCCGGCAGGCCAGCGGAACCCGCAGCCGCGATTCTGCTGCGGCAGGGGGCCGTCGCCACATCGGGAGATGCC
>JAGQPV010000893.1 GCA_020426545.1 Planctomycetaceae bacterium | reverse complement strand
GCTGTCGTGCTGCAGATCGGCCAGTTCGCGGAGCAGTTCCACAGTCACCCCTCCCGAATTGCCGCACCGCGACTCGGCGGGCGCTGCAGGCCGTCCTGCAGCGCTCTCACTGCATTCCTGTCAGGTGGCTTTCACTCCGGCAGCACACCTGAGTTGCGTATTATTTAATGTTGACCAGTTCGACGATGAAGTGCAGCGTGGCTCCACCGGGAATGGTGGGAGGCATGCCCCGCGGGCCGTAGCCGAGGTCGGACGGGATCTCCAGCTCGATCATGCCGCCCTTGCCGACGTACTGCATCCCTTCGGTCCAGCCGGGAATCACGCCACTGAGCGGGAAGCTGATGGTCTGGCCGCGGCTGTAGGAGCTGTCGAACTCGGTGCCGTCGTCGAGAGTGCCCCGGTAATGGACTTCAACCGTATCGCTGGCTTTGGGTTTGGGGCCGTCGCCCTTGCGGAGGATGCGGTACTTCAGACCGGAATCGGTGGTGGTGAATTCTTCGGGGGCATCGGGATCGCGGGGGCCGGGTTCATTGGCACCGCTGCCGGACGGACTGGTGGGCACGGGGGGATCTCCAGGGTTCTGAGCGCCGGGTTTCTGAAACTCCGGACATCCGGCCAGACAGACAACTGCCAGCACAGCGGCAGACAATCCGGACAGCCATGAGTGAGACGGGCGACGATTCATTTGTGTATCTCAAATTGAGAGCAGGGCAGAAACGGCAGACGGAAAATCCCTGCCGCTGTCGTACCGTGCCATCCTGTTCGGTGGTGGTATGGCAGGTTCCGCGGGGCCCGTGCGGAACCGTAAGGCTCTGGCGGCATTATGGTGGCTCTGGCGGCGGATCGTCAACCGGCCTCCACCCGCTGCACAAACGGCCCGGCGGAGGGCCTGCGGTGCGTCCTCCCTGCCCCGCCCTGATTGATTCAGCAGGCTGGCTGGTTTACGCTTGGCCCGCATCAATCCCGCCCGGGCATCACAACCACGCAACTGCAGGAACGATTGAAATGAGCGACAGCACCCGACCGCTGGAGGGCCAGGTGGCACTGGTCACCGGAGCAGGACGCGGACTGGGGCGGGCCTTCACCGAGCGACTGGCTTCGCTGGGCTGCCTGGTGGGCGTGCATGGCATGCGGGAAAACGGCCCGGCCGAATACGGCGAGGGCACCACGCTGACGGAAACCGCGGCTGAGATCGGCCGGACTCACAACGTGCGGGCGGTGCGGGTCCTCGGCGACCTGACGGACTCCGAACAGGTGGACCGGGTCGTCGATGAGGTGGAGCGGGAACTGGGGCCGATTGGCATTCTGGTCCATAATGCGGGCGGAGACGTGGCCGCCGCGGGCGGAAAGCCCGACCCGAACGACGCGGTGATGGTGAAGGAAGTCGATGTGCGAGCCGTGCTCGACCGTAACCTCTTAAGCACGATTCTGATTTGCCGGCGGGTGGCCCGCACCATGATGGAGCGGAAACAGGGCCGCATCCTGACGATCAGCTCGATTGCGGCTTTTAAGGGCCTCGCGGGCAGTTCGATCTATGCGACCGCCAAAGCGGGGGCCGTGGCCTACACCCGCTGCCTGGCGGAGCAGCTGCGGCCGTATAATGTCAACGTCAACAGCCTCGCCCCCGGCGATACCCGGACGGGACGGTTTCTCAACACCCGCGTGGTGGACCAGGACCGGCTGGTGACGGAAGGCACGCTGGACCGGATTGGCCAGGTCGATGAAGTGGCCCGGGTGGTGGAGTTCTTCGCGGGCGACCTGGGTGCCTTTGTGACGGGCCAGGTGCTGCGGGTGGATGGCGGAAGCCAGATCTGGACGGCGTGAGCGGGTGCGAAGGTGCGGAGAATCGCCCCGCTCATGTGGTCTTTTCTTCGCAGGTCAGGCTGTGCCTGACGAACCTGACTTATGACACGCCCCGTGCTGGAAATCGCAGCGGCTTCTGTATCCGAAAAAATATCAGGCACAGCCTGACCTACGGAA
>JAGQPV010000892.1 GCA_020426545.1 Planctomycetaceae bacterium | reverse complement strand
CATCATGATCGCCGGCAAGGTGGTCGTGGTGGCCGGCTACGGCGATGTGGGCAAAGGCTGTGCCGATGCCATGAAGAGCCTCGGTGCCCGCGTGCTGGTGACCGAAGTCGATCCGATCTGCGCTCTGCAGGCGGCGATGGAAGGTTATGAAGTCACCACGATGGACGAAGCCGCTTCGCGGGGCGATATCTTCGTCACGGCGACCGGCTGTGCCGATATCATCTGCGGTCCGCACCTGGACGCGATGAAGAACGATGCCATCGTGTGCAACATTGGCCATTTCGATTCCGAAATTCAGGTGGCCTACCTGAAGAACCGGAGCGATATCGAGCAGGTCAACATCAAGCCGCAGGTCGATAAGTTCGTCTTCCCCGACGGCAAGTCGATCATCGTGCTGGCCGAAGGCCGCCTGGTGAACCTCGGCTGTGCTACCGGGCATCCCTCCTTCGTGATGTCCAACAGCTTCACCAACCAGGTTCTGGCTCAGGTCGAGCTGTGGACCCGGCAGAGTGAGTATCAGGTCGGCGTCTACATGCTGCCCAAGCATCTGGATGAGGAAGTGGCCCGCCTGCACCTGGGCCGGCTGGGTGTGAAGCTCACGAAGCTGACGCAGTCCCAGGCCGACTACCTCGGCGTGCCCGTGGAAGGCCCCTTCAAGCCGGACCACTACCGGTATTGATCTGCCTCTGCGGAACCGGCTGTTGCGACAGCCGGTGACCATCAGCCTGCTGGCCAGTACTGGCGGGCGATGCGACATTCTGAAGCGACTTCGGGCCTGGCGGATTGATTTCCGTCAGGTCCGTTCTGCTGTTCCGGCCCGGGCCGGTGGAGTTGAATCTGCCACGGTCAATCCACATTGTGGTGTGGTCTGTCCGTCTGTCAGCTGCAGAGTTCCTCCGGAGGTTGCCATGCGCCCCAGTACCCCGTTCGCATCTGTTGTTCTGCTGACGCCTTCCAGCCGCTGCCCTGCAATTGCCGCCTTCTGCCTGCTCCTCTGTGTGCTCGCGGGGTTCATCAATCCGGCTGCCGCCAGGGCTGCGGACAAACAGCCCGAAACCTTCACTTACCGCACCGTGGGCGATCTTGAAATTCAGGCCGACGTCTACCGGCCCCCTGCACCGCCCGCGGAGTCGCCATCCGCCGGAAAGCTCCGCCCCGTGGTAGTGTGGATTCATGGCGGCGCTCTGATTCTGGGGAATCGGAAGGGCATCAGCCGGGAGGTGATCGACCCGCTGCTGGAGGCCGGCGTGGTGGTGGTCTCCATCGATTACCGCCTCGCCCCCGAGGTCAAACTGCCCGAAATCATCTCCGATGTGGAGGCCGCGTTTCGGTGGATTCGCGAGCAGGGGCCAGAGCTGTTTCAGGGTGATCCCAAACGGGTAGCCGTCATCGGCGGTTCCGCTGGTGGGTATCTGACGTTGATTTCCGGGTACCGGGTCGAGCCGCGACCGGTGGCGCTGGTGCCGTTGTGGGGTTACGGCGACCTGCTGGGCGACTGGCTGTCAAAACCCAGTCCGCATGCCCGTCATCGGCGGCTTGAACTCGACCGGGAAGCCGCCTGGCAGCAGGTCGCTGGTGATCCGGTGGCGGATGCTTCCCTGCGAAAGGAGAATGCGGCCGGCTTCTATTTCTGGTGCCGTCGTACAGGCGGCTGGCCTCTGGCGGTGTCCGGCTGGGATCCCGCAGCCGAAGCGAGGAAATACGTGCCGTACATGCCGGTGAAGAATGTCACCGCCGAATGGCCGCCGACACTCATGATTCACGGGACGGAAGATACCGATGTCCCGGTGGAGCAGTCCCGCCTGATGGTGGAGCAGTTCGCCAAACACAGGGTGTCACACCGCCTGCTGGAAGTCGTCGGAGCTGAACACGGGCTGGCCGGGGCGAAGCCGGAGCAGTTCGTGGAAGCCAGGCAGGCGGCGATCAGCTTCCTGCTGCAAAACCTGGGTGTCGCGCAGAAGGAGTAGCTGCGGATGAGCAG
>JAGQPV010000891.1 GCA_020426545.1 Planctomycetaceae bacterium | reverse complement strand
CGGCAAGTATCCGGGTGGCTCGGCGAAGATTCACCTGCTGACCTTCGGAGAGGCTGCCAGCTGAGTTTTCAGCCGGAAGGTCTGCGTCGAACGGGAATTGACGACCTCCGGGCGGAATCCGCTCATCCCAAACAAGCTCTGCGGGAACACCCGGAGAGTTGAGCACCTCCCTTTGGCGCTGTGCAGGTTTCCCCTGGGCGGGAGGCAGCATTCCTCATTCCCGGCTGCTGCGGGTATACTGCCTCGTTGAGACAATCCTTTCATCGACCGTCGGCCTGCTGCTCTTTCAGCGGGGGCGATCATTCGAAGCCAGCAGCGGCCTGCCTGCCCGCTGCGCCAGATGCCCGAAAGTCGACCAATTCCGCATGTTGAACCCTTCAGGAGTCTCTCTGGAAGTCTGTCGCCATCCGCTCTCGCCAGCCCCCCGGGCCGAATGGCCGCCCCGCTGGCGGCACCGGGCCGGAGTGACCGGACAGCTACTGCGGTTGTGCCTGCTCGGCACGCTGGCAATGGCGGCCACCGGCTGCGGTTCAATCGAGGACCCGGCCGCTGCGGATGTCGCCCGCTGGGTGTTCAGCAAGGGCGGCACCGTCACCCTCGAAGGCAAGGAAATCGCGATCTCCAGCGAGGAGAAGCTGCCCGAGAGTGGAACAGCCCTGATCAAGGTCGACCTGCACGAGACCGACATTACCAACGCCGATCTGTCGCAGCTCGCGGATTTGAAGCATCTCCGCAGCCTTGTGCTGCACTCCACCGCTGTGACTGACGCTGGACTGCCGGCCCTCGCCCCGTTGACCACTCTCGAGGAGCTGGAGCTGTCCTATACCGCGGTGACGGACGAGTGCCTGAATGCCCTGCATGGAATGAAACAGCTGAAGCGGCTCTTCCTGCGGGGAACGGTCGTCACCCCGGAAGCGGCCCGTCAGTTTGAGGAGTCTCATCCGGGTGCGACGGTGTACCTCAACTGAGGCGCCTTAACCGTAGCGCCGATCTTTCCACAGCCGCTCCCGCCTCGCCTCCGCACGTCGGACCGGGTTCCGCTGTATTCTCACTGTCGCAGCCCCGCGATCCCTCGAAGTGCGGCAACCGCGGCCATCTCCCAACCTGTTCCCCAGATAAAACTTACAACAAACAGCAGTCGTCACGGCCCGGATTCCCGTTGATTCGGGCTGCAGGACGGATAGCATGAAACTCTGGGCCCACTGAAACCGGCGGTACTGCAGATGGCAGCCGGTTCCCCGATTCCGGGGCGCTGCTGTCTGCCCTGCTGACATTTCCACGGACGATTCTGACGGCAGATTCCTGCCGCATCGTCAAAGTTCGACTGCCTGTTGAGGGGAGACGTCTGATGAACACTCAACGCGATCCGGCTGACCTGCCTTTGAATCTCGATTCATGGTGTCTCGACGAACTGGAGCGGCACCCCGACTGCGGCAGCTATCCCGATGAGCCTTCGCTCGAAGACTCGGTGATCATCATTCAGGCGGCGCACCGCGCAACCGGCCCGAAATCGACCGATCGCGAGCTGACGCGAACTCCATTCCCGGAACCAGGCTCAGAGCTTCCCCGCCAGCCCAGGTAAGGCCCGCGGTTCCTACCGCTGAATGGTCTCCGCCCGGACGGAAGCCGGGGGCATCTGCAGCATGCTCCCGCAATCGCGGGGACCACGTTCGCACCGGGCCGCAGTGCAGTCGGCTTCTGTCCCGAACGGTTCGGTTTTGCGGCCCGCCGGTCAGTCGTGCCGCGGGTGTGTCACGGCCAGACTGCTCTCAGGGAGCCAGCGGCCGGACGACTTCATACAGCTGCGCCGCCAGGACTTTCTGTTCTCCCCCGGCGGAATGCACTAGCTGCCGGCCCCAGGTGGCCAGTTCCGCCCGCTGCTGATCGCCCAGAGTGGCGGGATCTGTCCAGGCGGTGAAGTTTGCGGGCCGCAGTACCCCCGCACGGACCAGCCTGGTGAATCGCTCTGGCTGAACAAACTC
>JAGQPV010000890.1 GCA_020426545.1 Planctomycetaceae bacterium | reverse complement strand
GGGATCCTTCTGCAGGACCTCTTCCGCCAGCTCCTCCATGCGGGGCTGCACTTCCGAGCGGAAATCGAAAATCACCTTCTGGAATTCGTCGCGAATTTCCCGTTTGCGGGCTTTCTCGGCGGTGGCGAATTCCTTCTGCAGGGCAGCCAGCTTGCCGGCAATCTCAATTCGCCGGGCATCCAGGGCCTTCCACTCGGTCAGAATGTCGCCCGGTGCCTCCTCTTTCGGCGAATCGGCCTCCGTTGCGGCATCTGCCGGTTTGGCTTCCGCGGCAGGTCTTGTCTCGGCGGCGGGCTTCGCATCATCGGCCGACAGCGGCCAGACAACAGCCGTCAGCACTGCCGTCGCCAGAAACGCTGCCACCGGTCGGTGCAGTCGAAGCTGTCTCATTCTCTCTTCTCCAGATTTCCATTCGATTGCCCGGTGCGGGCTTTATACCGGAATTGCCTTATCGTCGGATCGCACAGGACCACGCCGGGCCCCGGGCGGCCGGTCTCTTCTCCGAAACCGGAAGACCAGACGATAACCGTGCTTCCCTGTCTAAATTAGAGGCTTTCGTGCAGCTGCACCACCACACCATCGAGAAATGCGGCCAGCCGTTCCGCGGCCTGATGTGCATTTTCCCGCAGCTGCCACATCTGTTTCGCGCTGGAGGGCTTCTTGATCAGCGAGCCGATGGCGGCACCAAACCGCACCGAACCCGTGGCTCCCACCAGCGAAAGCACTTCGGGCGGAAGATCGCTCGACATGTCATCGCTGACGGAACGCACCACCATACACCGCAGTTTGCGGTCCCGGCAGATCTGAGCCACCGCCATGCTTTCCATTTCCACCGCCTGGGCAGCATGAGCCGCCGCCAGTTCTGCCTTTTCCTGCACCGAACGCACAAAGTCGTCGGCCGTCAGCACGCGGCCCACGTACAGCCCCTTCGCCGGGTTGGATTTCAGCCCCGGCGGAAGGTTGATGATGTTGCCATGCGTGTCAGCCACCGAGTCGGCGACCACAATATCGCCAATCCGCATTTCGGGCTGCAGTGCGCCGCAGAAACCGGTAGAGATGATCCAGCCGGGGGAATGCGCTTCTATCAGAGCTTCCGTCGCGCGGCGGGCCCGCAGGAAGCCCATCCCGCAGATCACGACGACAATCCGAATCTCGCCGTACACCCCGCCCTTGAACACAAAGTCGCCGCCCGTGTATTTCCGCACGCGGCTGCAGCGGTTGAGGAAATCGCCGATTTCAATCGGCAGCGCGCACACGATGCCGATATCGGCCTGAGATTTACTGCGTCCTGGTGATTCAGAAGCTGTCATCGGTGGTTGCCATTATTCGCCACAGGGGGAACAGACAGAAGAAAAGCGGCAGCCAGCCGCGGTGGCCTGCCCGGTCAGGGTCTGGTTTGTCCCGAAGTTCCATCACTACGCTTCACCGGGTGCACGAAGGAGAACTCTGCAGTCTGTCCTGCTCTGCTCTGATGCCTGTCCTGCAGTGTCCTCTCGACTGCTTCGCCCGGCTGCTGTGACAGCTGTGCCGTGTCACGGCCGCTGGTGATTTCCAGCCGGTGTCTCAGGAGGCCTGGCTGCTGTGTTCAAAGTCCCGCATGAATTCCACCAGCTGCGTGACACCTTCCGGTGGAAATGCATTGTACAGGCTGGCCCGCATGCCGCCGACACTGCGGTGCCCTTTCAATCCGCTGAAACCGGCGGCTTCCGCCCGGGAAATGAATTCCGCATCGGTTTCGGCATTCCCCGTGTCAAAGCAGACATTCATCAGCGAGCGACAGGAGGCATCGGCCACGGGTCGGAACAGCTGGCTCTGGTCGAGGTAATGATACAGCTCGGCCGCCTTGCTCTGGTTGCGGGCTTCAATCGCCGCCAGGCCCCCCGCATCGCGAATCCAGCGGAGCACCAGCGAAATGATATAAATTCCGAAGGTCGGCGGCGTGTTGTACATCGACTCTTTTTCCGCATGCGTCCGGTAGGACAGCATGGT
>JAGQPV010000889.1 GCA_020426545.1 Planctomycetaceae bacterium | reverse complement strand
CAAGACGCCGAACAGCAGCGCATGGACCAGCTACGACCGGGTGACTAACTGCCCGGATGGCGCTGCCTGGGCCAGCCAGACTGGCAACGAGGCCGTCAACCTGCGGTGCGCCGATGCCTACGATCTTTATCCGTTTGTGCGGCAGGGCACGCGCAGCCGGCACGAAGGCGGCGTGCACGTGGGCCTGACCGACGGGGGCGGGCGGTTCGTCAGCGAGAATATCGATGCCACAGTGTGGTACCGCCTGCTGACCAGCGGCGCGGGCGATATTGTGGGCGAGTTCTGAGGTGGGGGAATCGGTCCCGGTGCGGGTTGTGCACCGGGTCTTGAGAATAGAGGGTTTCGAGCGGCGTTTCCTGGTTCGTCTTAATCCTGCTTCGCCTTCTCGGCGGCTTCCTTCTGCTGGCGGTAGTAGTTGGCGATGCGTTGGCCCTCGAAGCGGGGCCAGGTCCAGGCCGGCCAGCTCGGGCTTTCTGCCCGGACATCGTGGTAGATGGCCCTGAGCTGTTTTGACAGGCGGGCCAGTTCCTCGGGGTGGTCGGCGGCGATGTTCTCGCTTTCGCTGATGTCGCTGCCGATGCGGTACAGCTCGAAGGTATCGAGTTCGGCCTGTTTGAGGGACTGCTGATCCTCCGGGCGGATGTCGCCGTACGGCTTTGGCGAGGGCACGGTGAGGGTGGCGAGAATCTTCCATTCGCCGTCCCGCAGGGCCACCTTGGGTTCGCCGCGGGACGCGTTGAACTGCCAGTACAGGGGCTGCTTCCGGTCGAACGTCTGGCCGGCGAACAGCGGGGCAATGCTGGTCCCGTCGAGTGTGCGGTCGGCAGGGACGGGGGTGTCGGTCAGGTCGCACAGGGTCGGCAGCAGGTCGACTCCGGAAACCGGCACATCGGACACGGTGCCCGGTTCGATGCGGCCCGGCCAGCGGATGAGGCCCGGCACGCGGATTCCGCCATCGTAGACGTACCCTTTCTTATCCCGCAGCGGCCCGGCGGAGCCATGCGGGTGGCGTGAGGTGATGGCCGGCCCGTTGTCGCTGGTGAAGATCACCAGGGTGTTGTCCCGCAGCTGCTGTTCGTCGAGCGTGGCCAGCAGCCGGCCGAAGGCGTCGTCCATCTGGGTGACGTTGCCGTGATGGTTGGGCAGCGTGGAATCTTCCGGGGCGTCGTACAGGGCGCGGTATTTCGGGTCGCTGGCGATGGGTTCGTGCGGCTCGTGGTAGCAGCAGTAGAGGAAGAACGGTTTCTCGCGGTCGCGAACGTCCGTCAGCCAGTGGATGGCTTCGTCGGTGACGATGTGGGCGGCGTAGCCTTCAATGCGGCCGACCGGCTTGCCGTTGCGGACGAAGTTATCGGGGTTTTCGTGCGTGGGCAGGGCGTTGTTCTGCGTGGCGAACCAGTAGTCGAACCCGTGATCGGGCGGCTGGGGCTGGCCGACCAGATTGAACCGCCCGTTGAGGTGCCACTTGCCGACCTGACAAGTGGCATAGCCCGACTGCCGCAGCAGCGTGGCGATGGTGATTTCCTGCTTCCGCACGTGCATCGGCGAGAACATGGGAATCCAGTTGTGAATGCCGACGCGGGTGGGCGTGCGGCCCGTCATCAGTCCAGTACGGCTGGGGGAGCAGTTGGGAGCCGCCGCATAGCAGCTGGTCAGTTTGAGGCTTTCCGCGGCGAAGCGGTCGATATGGGGCGATTTGATTCGCGGGTGGCCGTAGCAGGCCAGGTCGCCGTAGCCCAGGTCGTCGCACAGAACGACGATGATGTTCGGCCGCTGTGTGAGTGCGGGCTCGGCGGGAGGCAGCGGATCGGCCGCTGGCAGCGTTTCCGGCGCGACGACCATGGTGCAGGCGGCGAGCAGCAGCAGGCGCACCGAAGCGGGGAACAGGCGGCAGGGCAGGGGAGTGGCCGGCATGGGTTTCTCCTGTGGACTGGCAGACGGGAGTTTCCGATATGGTATCGGTTTTTTGTCGGCAGGGATCGTCTGAGAGAAAGCA
>JAGQPV010000088.1 GCA_020426545.1 Planctomycetaceae bacterium | reverse complement strand
ATTCTGCTCCACCCAGGGACGGGGGATCTGCAGCAGCAGCTGCGGCGGAGGCGACGGATCGGCCTTCAGCGCCGCTTTCCACCGCTGTTCCAGCTGGCTCTTGAGAGCGGGCGTCATCCGGTAGCGGCGGTCTACGAATTCGAGCGGCGGACTGGCTTCCCAGCTTTCCAGCTCGCTGGACGGACGGCTTTCATCGACCGCCTGGGCAATCGTGTACCGCACGGCGGAACTGATGGGGAAGATGATGTAGTCGTAGATTCCCTGGCCAATCCACACCAGAATCACCAGTGTGAGAATCGGCGGAAGGCTGAACGCCAGACCACGCAGGAAAAACCTCGTGGCTCCCCGGCGGCCTGATGGTTTCGGGGTCGATGTCGGATCAGTCATGGCTGCCCATTGAAATCCTCGTGTAGCGGCTCACCAGTGCAGAATCAGTTCCGCAGGCGAAAGCAGGAAGGAGCAGAGTCCGCGAAATCAGCGATTCCGCTGCAGATCAGACTGCTCCTCTGCCGGATGTTGCCAGTCGCTGCCCGGCCAGGGCGGGCGACATGCCGCAAAACACACCAGATTGAGGGCACCGCATGCACCATCGCAGACTGTTCCTTGCCATCCAGTGAGTTTTCAACGGGCCCGGTACCGAGTTGCAGCCAGCGGAGTGAATCGGCCGGCCCTCAGCGGGCATCCGGCCAGATCAGAGGCACATCATGTGGTATGTCAGCAGCAGATTCCGGGGCAGGACTCACCGACTCAGTTGTCCCATGTGGTCCTGCTGATGTCCAGCCAGTGTACCAGCTGGATGCTGATTGTCTGCCGACCGACTGGCAACAATCGAAACCCGCCACATTTCAGTCTGGTTGCGAACTTCCCCCGCCAGTTTCCCGGCGGAAATCTCGACGTCTCACACGTCACGCGGGCTGCCCACCGCCCGCATTCTCTTCTGACTTCCCATTCCTCCCGTCCGACGCAGGGGCCGCCTGCGTCTTGGTGGTGGCTGAAGAAGTGGCTGACCGACTTCCCGACGACCTCGCAACCGCCGCCCGGCCGCCGGCACCCAGACCCCGGGCCAGCACCACCACATGCACTTCAGCCGCGCCGGCTGCCAGCAGGACCCGACTGCATTCGGCCGCTGTCGTTCCAGTGGTCAGGACGTCGTCCACCAGCAGGACCTTTCGTCCGGGCAACGTGTTCTTTCCGGCGACCAGCCCGAAGACGCCCCGCAGATTCTTTCGTCGTTCGGTGGGAGAAAGGGATCGCTGGGGAGGAGCCGGGCGAAGTCGCGCGAGTATATGTGGCTGGAATCGGGCCTGCAACCGGCGGGAAAGCAGCTCCGCCAGCAGCGCGGACGGGTTCACTCGGCCCAGCAGCTGCTGCCCGAAAGCCTGTGGTACAGAGGTAATCACGTCAAACGGAGGGCTCTGCCGCCGGAGCTCCGTCCGCCTGCACCACAGGCCCACCAGCGCGGCGGCCAGGGGCTCTCCGCCCGGTTGCTTCAACTGCAGACAGGCCTCTCGCAGCTGGCCCTGATACACCCCCAGTGAGTAAACGGCCGCAAACGGGAAGCGATCCCGTCCGCAGTGCGTGCATCCCCGTTCGGTGTTCAGAAACGGCCCGACCGGTGCGCTGCACCGCTGACAGAGATTCTCCACCGGCGGCGCCACCGCCGGGCAGCATTCTTCGCATAACAGCGGGCCGCGTGGCAGGCCGAACCGCTCTCCACACCAGTGCCCTGCTGTCGGCTCTTTCCCGCACAGCACACAGGCGGGCGGATACAACAGATCGCGGGCTGCTTCCGCCAGTTCAGCAAGTCGCCCGTTCCGCTGCGATTCCGGCGGACCATCCGTCTGCGGTCGGCAGCACCCTTCACAACCGGCGGGCTGTCGCAGCGGGATCCTGCTCACGTTGGCTGTTCCTTAATTATCTCTGTACCGGAATTTTCAGGAGTTTGTCCGGAAACCTCGTGTCACCCAGACGGCATGTGGCAGCCCTGAAATACAGGCACCGGCCGCGACAGGAGGACAGGGTTTTCCGGACAGGCACCAGCGCCGGACATTCCGAAAGCACCCCGTACATTCCGAACGGAAAACCTCCCGAATCCGGGACAGCCACCGCCTGCATCGTGCCTGACTGGCGGAACCGGGCAGGCCGGGAACGACCAGCCTGGTGACCGAGATTGCCAGGGAGTTTCATCACCGCAGAGTTTACCGGAAGCAGCCACCCGGATAGAACACCCCTGTTCCCTGCTGCGGCACGGGAACGGAACAGGAGCAGGCCGCTGCCGCCATCCGGCAGCCTGACTGGCGGCATGGCATCGATTCGCGCACGGCCCGTCAGCCGGCTGGCTTCTGTGGATTGAGACTCACAAGACCACTCCCTGAAAGGCCCCGGTGCAATGGAAGCCAGCGATCTGAAATTCCTGCGAACTCTGCTCGAAACGCCAGGGACTTCGGGGTACGAACAGCAGGTGCAGCAGGTCGTACGGGACTTCGCCAGCCCGTTCGCCGCTGAAGTCACCACCGACTGGCACGGGAATGTGGCGGCCATCGTCAATCCCTCCGGCAGTCCGCGGGTCATGCTGGCCGGTCACTGCGACCAGATCGGCCTGATGGTCCGGCATATCGACGATCTGGGCTATCTATGGGTGAGCCCGATTGGCGGGTGGGACGTGCAGATGCTGATCGGGCAGCAGCTGACCGTCTGGACGAAAGACGGCGGAATTCCCGGCGTGATTGCCCGGAAGGCCATCCATCTGCTCACGTCGGATGAACGCAAGACCGTCCCGGAAATCAAAGACCTGTGGATTGATATCGGAGCCCGCGACGGAGCCGAAGCCCGCAGTCTGGTTCGCCCGGGAGATCCCGTCACCCTGACGCACCGCTACTGCGAACTGAAAAACGGACTGGTGGCCGGCCCGGCCATGGACGACCGCGTGGGCGTGTGGGTGGTGATGAAGGCCCTGCAGCTGGCGGCGGAGAAATCCCCCACCGCCTGCATTGCCGCCGTCTCCACCGTGCAGGAGGAAATTGGCCTCCGGGGCGCTCGGACCAGTGCCTTCTCGCTGGAATCAACCGTGGGCATTGCGGTCGATGTCACCCACGCGACCGACTGTCCCACCATCGAAGAAAACCAGCATGGCTCGGTGAAGCTCGGCCAGGGGCCCGTGGTGTACCGAGGTCCGAACGTCAATCCGGTGGTGTTCGAGAAACTGTCTTCCATCGCGGAAGAACAGCAGATTCCCGTGCAGTACAACGGAATCTCCCGCCCCGCCGGTAACGATGCCAATGCGATGCAGCTGAACCGGGGCGGCATGGCCACTGGCATCGTGGCGATTCCCAACCGTTACATGCACAGCCCGGTGGAGGTCGTTGCCCTGGACGACCTGGAAAATGCGGCAAAGCTGATCGCCGGATTTCTGCTGCAGGTAGACGGCGATACCGACTTCACCCCCCGCTGAGCCGGTCTGATTGCCGGGCTTCAGGAAACGGCCTTCCGGCTGGGAACGGAATCGGCGAGGGCTGCAGGAGCCCCCTGCAGCTGCTTGCCGTGTCGGTCCCGCAGAGAGCGGGCGGTGCCGGCGGCTGCGGCAGCCCGGTCTTCAGGCGGCAGCATTCCGCAGTCCACCATCACCGTGGCCAGTTCCTCAAGAGCAGCGTACGTCAGCCCGGGCCGATACAGCAGCATCAGCCGGCGAAACACCAGATCCTCCAGCGTACCCACCCACTCGGTCCGCAGAATGTGCTCGACAAAGCAGCGGGGCAGGCCCGTTTCCGGCAGGGTCTCCAGCCTGGGCTGAGCAGTTGAAAAACCGGACCGGGTACCGGCCAGCTCGCCGGAAGATGACCCGCGAACCGATTCCCCGCCTGCCTCGGATTCACTTCCCGATTCTTTCCCGGCAGTATCGGCAGCCAGTCCCTGTTCCAGAATGCTTTCGCAGCGGGAGCCGCACAGCTCGGTCATTCGCTGAATCTGCTCGACGGGCAGCTGAAACCGGTCGGCCAGTGCCTGTCGCCACGCCGGTACTTCCGTTGGTGACTCCGGCCAGTGTTCCGCCCCCGGTACGGGCCTCTCGCCGGTGTCGGCCGTTCGGCGGAGCCGCAGCGCATCGAGCACGGCATCGGCCACCTGAGCCGCACTGGCCCGGGCTGTGGTCAGCTTACCGCCCACCAGGGTCAGCAGGGGAATCTGCAGCCGGGGGTGCTGTTCAATCCAGTGACCACGGGATACCGCTCCCGCACTGGCCGCCGAAGCAGCTGGGAGAGGCCGCACGGCAGAGTAATGCGAGTCGACACTGCCGCGATTAAGCGTGAGGGCAGGAAACAGTTCCTGAACCAGCCCCAGCAGAAAGTGGATCTCCTCTTCGCTGCACCGGGCCGTTTCGGGCCGGCCGGTGAAGGGAATGTCGGTCGTGCCGACGAGCACCAGTTCTCCAAACGGGAGGACGAACACCAGCCGCCCGTCGGCCGCCTCCGCGTACACGCCGCTTCCTCCCAGCGCATCACGCAGCCCGTCATCATTCAGCAGCAGGTGACTTCCCCGGGTTCCGCCGAACAGCCGGCGGGAGGGCACCCCCAGTTCGGCCAGAGTCAGGTCGCCCCAGGCTCCCGTCGTGTTGACGATCGCAGCCGGCGTGAACTGCCGCACGGCTCCCGTTCGCCGACAGGTCAGCTGCAGTTCGGTTCCATGCAGTTCGGCCTGCTGGCCAGCCAGCACCTCAAACGGCACTGCCAGCTCCTCGGCCGCTTCCGCCGCATCCTGCAGCAGTGCCAGCGTAAACCGTTCCGGAAATCGCATCTGCCCGTCGGTGTAGTGGCACAGCCAGGGGAACCGCCGTGCATCGACTGCGGGAGTGGCTCCACCAGCAATTGCAGCGGAACCAGCCCCAGTCCGGGCAGTGGCCGGATTGCGGGTCACCCGGTGAGCCGGAAACAGCGAATCGGCGGCGAAGCGGTCGTACATCCACAGCCCGGCCCGCACCAGCCACAGCCCGCGGGCTCCCTCGGGAGCGATCCGCGTGGCAATCCGGTTCAGCAGCGGACTGCGGGCCGAGCCCAGAAATCGAAACGCCGAACGCAGCAGCCCGCCGGTCTGCTGTTCCACGGGAATCGCCAGTTCCAGAGGTTGCACAAACTGCGGAGCCAGTCGGGCCAGCCGCGACCGCTCCCGCAGCGACTCCCGCACCAGTTCCACATCACCATATTCCAGATACCGCAGCCCGCCATGTATCAGGCGGGACGAGCCGGAAGTCGCCCCGCGGGCAATATCTCCCGCATCGACCACCACCACCGGCACACCGTTCAACACCAGTTCGCGAGCGACCGCACTGCCGTTCACCCCCGCTCCCAGTACCACCACCGGTGAAACGAACGTCGAACCGGAGCGACTCTCCTGTGCCATGCTCACTCCCTGTTTCTACCGCTCCAGAGAATTGCACATGTTTCCTGCGGGACATTGTACGCACGAACCTTCCGGCTGCACGGGATTCCCGCAACGGTTTCTTCAACCCCACCGGCAAACTCCACCAGCCCCGGTGAGCTGCAGAGGGCCGGAACCGGGAATTGCCGTCGTTCTTCCTCCTCAAGCACCCGACTTCCGCACGCCTCGGTTGCCATCAGCACCATCCACAGGGAATAATGGATTACCGGGATTTCGGGACTCTGCCCGGCCAGGCTGAAAATGCGTGGCTGCGGACCTGCCGTCACGACGCAGTGCCCGCGGATGCCCGGCCCGCCTCATTCCTCCCGCCAGCATGAAAGACAACCTGCATGAATATCCGAAGCCTGAACCAGTTCCTGCTCTGTGCCATGGCAGCAGCCCTGTGCACGGTTCTGCCCACTGTCACAGCCACTGCGGCCGATGGATACGGAACCATCACCGGCCGGTTCCTGCTGGAGGGAGACGTTCCCAAAGCTGCTGTGCAGGTTGAAAAGGGCGATGCCTCCGTCAAGGATTCGGCCGTGTGCGCCGCCGATACCCTGCTGAAGAATGACCTGATCATCGACAGCGAGAGCAAAGGCATCCAGAACATCTTTATCTACCTGCGGCGGGCGAAGGACATCCACCCCGACCTGAAAGAGCCAAAGACAAAGGAACTGGTGTTCGACCAGAAGGGCTGCCGGTTCACTCCGCATGCCATGTTTGTCCAGGTCGGTCAGACGGTGCTGGTCAAATCGGATGACCCCATTGCCCACAATACGCACACCTACCCGCTGCGGAACAATCCGGACAACTTCCTGATCCGCCCGAACGACCGCGATGGCGTGCCGATCAAGCCGCGGGTGGGCGAACTGCTGCCGATTCAGGTGAAGTGCGACATCCACCCCTGGATGCTGAGCTACTGGCTGATCCTCGATCACCCCTATGCCGCGGTGACCAGCAAAGACGGCAGCTTCAAAATCGAGAAGCTGCCCGCCGGTAAGCACGAATTCCGCGTATGGCACGAACGGGTGGGCTATGTGAATGCCGGAGAGAAGCGGGGCTTTGAGATCGAAGTCGCCGATGGCGAAACCACCGACCTCGGCACGGTCAAAGTTCCGCTGAAAGTGTTCGAGGAATAGGCCGGAAGTCCACTTCAGTAACTTTGAAGTGCGGCCTCTGGGATCAGCAGCCGGAGAGTACAGGCGGCGGGACGGAAGCCACGAGTGTTCCGCCGCCCGCACTTTTCCTCCGTCAGAGGGCACGAGCAATATGCGTCATCGTATCGGGCTGCTGCTGCAGTTTGCGGTTCTCGTTTTTCTCCCGCTGATGATTCTGTGGCAGCTGAATTTCGGCTTCCCGCTGATTCTGATGCCGGCCCTGCTGATCGTGGGAATCGTGCTGTTTACGGTGGGAACCCGGCTGCGGGAATCGTAACGTCAGAGCTCGTGCGACAACGGCCGCACCGGCGACTGCGGAACCTGCTGCTGAGGAGCATTGCTGAGGGACTGCCCGCCTTGAAAGACTGAGGGAGCAGCAGATGGGGCAACAGAACGTGGCCGGCCATCACCGCGCAGTCGGGCTGCTCTTCCTCAGCATCGTAGCGGCTGTGCTGCAGCCGGAAACCGTCTGCGAGGCTCAGGGGCCGGCGGCCATCCAGGAAACGGTTTCCCTGGATGTCGACCCTTCAGTGGTTCGCAAGCTGGCCTCGGTTCGCGATTATGCCGGCGACGGCCAATGGCCGCAGGCGGTCAGCCTGATTCGCGAAGTCGCAGCCCGCCACAGCGAGACGCTCATCAGTCCCGAGCCGGGGCAGTATGTCTCGGTGGGCATGTACTGCAACCTGCTGGTCTGCAGCCTGCCCCCGGAAGGCCTCGCCGTATACCGGCAGCAGGTCGATACGCAGGCCGGGCAGTGGCTGGAACAGGGTGGGAAGTACCGCGACAACCGCCTGCTGGAACGGCTGGTGCGGGAAGCCTTTGCCAGCAGCCAGGGAGACGACGCACTGCTGCTGCTGGGCGAAGCGGCCTGGGAACAGGGGCAGCCTGCGGTCGCCCGTGCTTTGTGGACTTCGATTCTTCCGCTGCCAGACCGGCCACCGCCGGGGACACCGCTGCCCACGCTGCGTTTCCCCGATACCGACCTGCCGCAGGCGGAAATCTTCGCCCGACTGATTCTGTGCAGCCTGGCCGAGGGAGACCTCCCCCGGGCCCGTGAGGAACTGCGCCTGTTCCGGGTTCGTTTTCCGGAATACCGCGGCACTCTCGCCGGTCAGACCGGCATTCTGGCGGACCTGCTTTCCTCCCTGCTGCAGCAGAAAGACAACTGGCCAGCACAGGAAACCCGGGGCACCGTTTCCACTTTCGCTCTCTCATCCGACAGGAACGGTTCCGTCACGGATCCGCCTGATGTGGGAACAGTCCGCTGGACAGTGCCACTGCCCGGTCCGCGGCTGTCGGTTCTGACACGGCCCGGTGCTCCGCCTCAGGCGGGGCCGCTGTCATGGTATCCGGCCATCTGGGACAGTCTGGTGCTGGCGAACGATGGTTCGCGGGTATTCGCCTGGAACCTGTTCACGGGCCGGCCGGCCTGGTCCGAGGGAATCGAATCGCCTCATCCGGTCGATGATGCGATCATCTACCAGAGCAGTGCGGAAGATGCGGACCTGTACCCTGCGGGCGTGGTGGAGGGTGTTCCGCGTTATACGCTCACGATCGATCAGGGCCGGCTGTTCGCCCGCATGGGAACGCCGCTGACGACCGGCTTCGACGACCCCATCCGCACGTTTCGCAGCGAGATCGTCTGCCTCGATCTGCAGCAGGGCCAGGGCCGACTGCTGTGGAAAATGGACGCCTCGGACCTGCCGGTGCCGGAAGGCCTGCGGGGATTCGAGGGCACACCGGTGGCCGATGGCAACCGGGTCTACGTTTCCTGGCGGAGCAACCGCCCCCAGACGGAAATCCATGTGGCCTGCCTGCGGGCTGCCGATGGCACCCTGCTGTGGAATCGCCGGGTCTGTGCCGTCGCCCCGGAAGCCACCAGTGGCCGGAAAGTAGCCGGGCACCGCCTGCTGACTGTCGGCGCCGGCCGGGTGTACTGCAGCACCGATTCGGGAGCAATCGCCGCGCTGGATGCCAGCGACGGATCGCTCCTGTGGGTCAGAACTTATCCCGGTCGATTTCGGGCCGGAGCCCGCCTGGTTGAGGCCGATCTCTCTCCCGGCCTGGTGCCCTGTCTGTATCACCAGGATCGGATCTACGCCGCACCAGCCGATTCCGATTCCCTGTTCTGCCTCGATGCCTCCAGTGGCCGCCTGGTCTGGAGTCAGACAGTGCGGGGCGGAATTTCCCATCTGATTGCCGCTCTGCGGGGCCGGCTGATTGTGGCCGGGCACCGTCTGTGGGGGATCGATCTGGAAACCGGGCAGATTGCCTGGCACACGGGGTTCGATGATCCGGATGCCGGTTCCTACGGGCGGGGTGCGGTTGCCGGCCAGCTGGTGTACTGGCCCACCCGCGAAGAAATCTTCGTCGTCGATGTGGTCAGCGGCCGGATCGAACGGCGCGTCCAGCTGCAGGCTTCCCACGGCGAGCAGGGTGGCAATCTGACAATTGCCGACGGGCACCTGCTGATTGCCGGCCCGCAGAAGCTGGTCGCCTTTTCACAGTACAGCCGCCTGCGGAGGCAGTTCGGCGAGGAGCTGTCCTCCGCCCCCGCCAGCCCTCTGCTGTGGCTGAAACTGGGACTGCTGGAAGATTCCGCCGGAAACTTTACGCAGGCAGAAGACGCCTGGGAACAGGCCCTGAAACACAGTTCCAGCGAGACTCTGTTTCGCGGCCGGCCACCGGCCGAGACCATCCGCCCGTGGCTGGCTCGCGCACGGCTTGCTGCCGCAGCCCGAAATTTCACCCAGGGAGAACACGACGCCGCGGTTCGGCAAGTCAACGCGGCAACCCGGGACGCTCCGCCGCCGCACCTGGCCATTCGCAGCTGGAATCTGCTGGCGGAAATCGAACTGGCCCGCAACCGGCCGGTAGCGGCCATCGTTGCCTGGCGGAATATTCTCCGTCTGCGGGAACAGCTCCGGCAGAGGGCCGGCCCGGTACCGGAGCCGCTGCGTTTCTCTCCCGTGGCCGATTCACTCACCGAAAGGGATCCGCAGTCCTCGAAGCTGTTACAGGCTGCCCCGCGGGGACTGCAGCGGATCGAGCAGACTCGCCGGCTGGTCGAATCATCCTCTCTGCAAGACTGCCAGGTCCAGGCGGAAGCGGCTGTTCGGGCTGCTCTGGAATCAGGCGATCCTGCGGCAGCGCTGCTGGCGGTCACTCGGGTCTTCCCGGATGAACCAGCCGGCTGGCAGGCCATATGGAACCTCACCAGAGACAACCCGGAACCATTGCAGCGGGACAGCGGGGCGATGGTGCTGCGGGAACTGCGGACGACCTCCACAGCAGCGGCGGAGTCCTTCAGACGGCTGGCTGTTGCCTCGACTGGTGGACCGTATTTCGATCTGCTGCAGGATGCCGGACTCGATCGGCCAGCGCCATCCCCACTGGAGACCGCGGAAGAAAACCAGCCACAGGCCACTGCTCCTGCAGATTCCCGCCCGCCTGCAGCTCGAAGCCTGCCCGAGATTCGGGAAGTCTGGAGGTTGCCGCTGTCGGCGGGCAGGAAGGTGATCCTGCCGGAATCACCGGCAGCGTCCGACATCAGCGGGTTCCTGGTATGCGGCGACCAGACCAGCTGGCACAGAGCCCGCGATGGAACCACGGTGTTCCAGCTGCCGGATGGGCTTCAGCCTCAGCTGGCCTGGCAGATCGGCCGGCGACTGATTGTCAGCGACCGGCAGCAGCAACTGGTGGCTGTCAGTACCCGCAATGGAAAAGTCTTCTGGAACAGAATAACAGCCCCGGCAGCAACTGCCACCAGTGCCCCTGGGCCTGCTTCTTCTGATTCATTTCTCCCCTGGCAACCGCGGGGCAGCACGATGCTGCTCGCCCGGGAGCGAGACGAACTGACAGCCTGGTCGCTGGTGGATGGTGCCCGCCTGTGGAGCCTGCCAGCCGGTTCCGCCAGACTGCTGACTGACAGACCGTCGGATCTCTCCTCTGCCGTGCTGCTTTCCGCCTCCCGCTCCGGTTCGCAACTGCTGCAGCTGCAGCATGACGGACCAGTCGCCGTCGCCACCGTGGGGCCGGTCATCGCACTGGCTGGCTGCACCAACAGCCGAATCATTCTGCTCACTGCCGATGGCAGCCTGACTGCGGTGCGAAGTGAAACGGGCCAGGCTCCCGTTCTGCTGTGGGAGGCCAAATCCCCCGTCACCACATCACACGCCCCGCCAGCCCTGCACATTGCGGGTGAAGTAGTAATCATCGTTTCTGATGGTCATACACTCCTCGGGTTCGATCTGGAAAATGGCAGCCAGCTGTGGCAGCGACGAGTGGTGAATGCTCCCGATGTCCGGCTGGCACAGCGGCTCACCACGATGAACGGCCAGCTGGTTCTGTGCGCCGAAGGCAAACTCCAGTGCTTCAGCACGAATGAAGGCCGCCGGCTGTGGCGGCAGCCCTGGCTCGGCAGTGCGGAGATTCCGCAGCAGTGCCATCTGGTCGAGAACATGCTGCTCTGCCTGCCGGGTGAATCCTCCTCCGGTCAGCAGCTGACGCTGGGACTGCTGGACGTGACCACGGGCGAACCCCTCTGTGCTCAGCACCTTCGTGGACTGAGTGGAAAGCTGGCGATTCACCTGGATCCGCCTGCCATCGACAATTCCGGACATGCTCCCGGCGGGCTGCTGATTGCGGGGAACGGCATCGTCCGGCTGAGCTTCGGCCACATCCGTTTTCCACCGGCCGATTCGTCCCGGAACCTGATTCTCGACTGACTGTGCGGTGCATGCCCCTGGTCCCGGTTCTCCCGGAACGAATCCCGCGGCATGAGTTCCCCGCAGGGCGACACTTTCGGTCGATCGCCGGAAAGCCCGAGTTCACGTTCCGGGGCGGCGGGACGGATTGCCGCAGCGGGTTGCCGTGAGAGCCGGCCAGCCGTATTCTGCGGGCGGAGTTTACCAGCAGCCATACCAGATTAAGAAAGTGGACCATGCACGAGGTAGGTTTTCTCGTGTTCGACGTGGAGGCCGTGGCCGATGGCGAGCTGATCGGCAGTGTCCGCTATCCTGGTGAGGATCTCACGCCGGCGGAGGCCATTGTCCGGTATCAGCAGGAACTGCTGGAAAAAACCGGTCGCGATGTGATTCCACCGACGTTCATGCTGCCAATTTCGGTTGCCGTGGGAAAGATTTCCCCGAAGTATGAACTGATCGACCTGACGGTTCTCGATGCGCCTCAGTTTCGCCCGGCGGAGATCACCCGCCGCTTCTGGCAGGGCTGGCTGCATTACGGCCGGCCCACGCTGGTCACCTTCAACGGCCGCGGGTACGACCTGCCTGTGCTGGAACTGGCCGCTTACCGCTACGGGCTGAGTCTGCCGGAATGGTTCAACATCGGGGCCAAATCCTGGGAGCAGCAGCGAAACCGCTATAATATTTCCTCGCACCTGGACCTGATGGATCTGTTCTCCAACTTTGGTGCCAGCCGCGTGACCGGCGGCCTGAACCTGCTGGCCAGCCTGATCGGCAAGCCGGGCAAGACGGGAATCGACGGTTCCAAGGTCCAGGGAATGTACGACGCAGGCGCCGTCAGCGAAATCAACGACTATTGCACCTGCGACGTGCTCGATACGTACTTTGTGTTCCTGAGATCCCGGGTGCTGCTGGGGGAACTGACACTGGAAGTGGAGCACGAACGCGTGGCTGCCGTGCGGGAATGGCTGACCGAACGCTCACAGGACAGCACCGCCTTTGCCCACTACCTGACTCACTGGGGCGACTGGCACCCGCCCGAGCTGTAATGCCCGGCGAGGCAGCTCCCTGCCAGTGTCTGACATCAGGCGTCCGAAATTTCATTGACTGACCCGCAGAGCTGACAGAACGGAAGTGACCGTGCGGATTCTCCTGACCAACGACGATGGTATTCATGCTCCCGGCCTGCGGGCCCTGCGCGATGCGCTGACGAAACTGGGCGATGTCACCATGATCGCCCCCGCAACCGAGCAGAGCGGCGTCGGCCTGTCCATCACCTATCTGCACCCGCTGATGGTGAACCGGGAGTTCCGCGAAGGGAAGCTGTTCGGTCATGCCGTGCATGGCAGCCCGGCGGACTGTGTAAAAGTGGGGATCCTGCAGTTATGCGACGAACGGCCCGACCTGGTCGTCAGCGGCATCAATTCCGGTTCGAATGCGGGAATTAACGTGCTGTACTCGGGCACCGTGGCCGGAGCCATCGAAGGGGCCTTCTTCGGGGTGACGTCCATCGCCGTGTCGCTCTCGCAGGATGAACTACCCGATTACGAAGCGGCCGCGGAACGGGCTGTGGAGCTGATC
Organism: Planctomycetaceae bacterium; assembly: GCA_020426545.1. GTDB lineage: Bacteria > Planctomycetota > Planctomycetia > Planctomycetales > Planctomycetaceae > JAGQPV01. The sequence goes on along the minus strand of JAGQPV010000088.1, from coordinate 654 downwards.
GACGAGCTGCTCGCCCTCGATCCGCCCACCGGCTCTCTGTGGAATCTGAATCTCCCCGCAACCCGGCCTGGCTGGCCTCTCGGCCTGAAACTGGTCCCGCTGGGAGTTCGCCGCCACAGCGAAGTGATGGAGAAACGCACCGATCCCCGCGGGCGGCCCTACTACTGGAGCGGCATCAACCATCTCAAACAGCACGAGATGGATCCCGAAACCGACCTGCACGAGCTGGCCGAAGGCTATGCCACGCTCACGCCGCTGCATTTCGACATCACCGCCACCAGCCTGCTGAATGACGCCCGCTATCAGTCACTGGGCCAGGCGGAAGAACCACCCGCAGCAGACGACTGAAGGCCGTTGTCTTCGCATTGCATGCGAGGGGCGTCAAATTGCTTTTTCAGGCTGCCTGGCGGGAGTCCTCCGGGGCGATGTTCTCTGCTCCGGCGGAAGTCTCCGCAGGCACATCAACATCCACGGGAAGCTGTGGTTCCCGGCCGCACAGGACCTCCACTTCGGCCTCCAGCCGGTTCATTTCCTGTTCCAGCACGCGCCGCCACAGCTCAATGCCTTCGCGGTCCAGCTTCGGGGGAATGGGCAGCGGCGTGCCGCCCCGGGCGAATACGGTCGTGAACGGACGGGGAATCAGCATGTCCGTCC
>JAGQPV010000888.1 GCA_020426545.1 Planctomycetaceae bacterium | reverse complement strand
CAGACGGGGACGATCCATGCCGGGCAGCAATGTCAGGTTTTTGACCTGGAACTCAGCGGAAGCCGGGTCGCTGTTGACGGCGAAGAAGTTGTGCTCGGCCCCCACCCACTGCGGGCCGCTGTAAGCGTGCGGTTTGGGCAGGGAGACGAACCGGGGCAACTCGCTGGCACTTCCGGACCGCATCCGGGAGACGATCGAACCCACGCTGGGCATTTCGCCTGGCAGGGCTTTGGCGGAATCGGTGAGGTCGTAGCCGGTCTCCACGATGTGCAGGGCGATGTGGCTGGCCTGCCGGTGGTGTACCGACCGCACGATGGAAGTGCGATCGGCCACCCGGGCCAGCTGTGGCATCAGTTCGCAGAAGGACATGCCCGGCACGGTGGTGGCAATCGGGCTGCGGGTGCCCCGGTACTCCGCAGGGGCTTCCGGTTTGGGGTCCCACGTTTCAAACTGCGAAGCCCCGCCGCCGAGCGAAACCAGAATGACGGCCGTCTCATCCGGCGATGTTCCCGCCCGGGCGGCATGCGCCGCGCGGGCCTGAAGGATGGCGGGAACCGTCAGCAGCGGCGTGGCCAGGCAGCCGAAGCGGACGAATTCCCGGCGTGACACATTCGCGTTGAGATCCATCGGTCGACACCTCCCGAGCAACCGAACGGGGCGGTTGCTTATTCCGCTGAACCCGCGACTTTCACCGGTGCGGGAGCAGCCGCGTTGTCATCCGGACTTCCCGAACGGCGAACCAGTGCCACCACCACGGCCAGGCCGAGGAACAGCCCCAGCCCGATCAGACCATAAGTCGCATACGGGCTGCTGCTGACGCTCCAGTAGCTGCCAAAGCCGGCCAGCGCCACGGCGATGCCCAGGGCCAGGTTCCAGGCGATTCGTTTTCCCCCGCGGGGCATGTCTTTTCCCAGCAGACTTTCCGAGTTCATCATCAGGAAGAAGGTCAGATAGGCGATGGGCAGCAGCACCATGCCGAACATCGACGTCGGCACAGCCAGCCACACCTTGGCTTTCCCCGTCCACAGGAAGGGACCAGCCGCTCCTGTCAGCCCGGCCATCAGTGCGCCCGCGCGGTGCAGCCAGCCTTCCGCCGGCATACCGCACATTTCGCAGACGACGAAACCGTTAATCAGCATCAGCATGATGATGGTGGAAATTGCCATGCCCAGCACGCCGATGCCGAACACGACCTGAGAGATCGTCTGCCCGGTGAGTGGTGCGAGGGAACTGGCCAGGTTGAACGCATCCCGCTGCACCAGAATGGCGGCCATCCGCTGATCGGCCAGCGGCAGTTCCGCGCGGGCAGCTGCCAGGGCCGTGTCGTCCTTCTTCAGGGCGGCGAACTCGTCCTTGCCCAGTTCGGCCGACAGTCGTGCATCGAGCAGGCTGTTGTAGCCGCCCACCAGGTTGGGCGCTGGCTTTGCGGTCGTCTCGGTGCTGTCGGCCGCCACCAGTCCGGGTTCAGGACGGGTATGGAACTGGCTGGCGGAGGCAATCACCACGCAGCCGGTGGCCAGGGCGAAGGGAATCACCAGGCCGGTGGACAGGTCGAACCCGGCGAGGCCACGGAAGTCACGATCCCAGCCACGGGCCAGCATCGAGTACGGCAGCAGGAATGTCATGTTGATGCCCACCGCCGTGGCGACCGCGGTGATCATCACTTTCTGCTGCTCGCTGACGATGCGGTTTCGCCACCACTCGGCGTGATCACCAGCAGCTGCCAGGAAACTGTCGAACTGCGGTGACGGCTTCGACAGCAGGCTGAGGTCGGGAATGAAGCCGGCCATGATCTCACCCCACGGCAGCCCGTCGCCCGACATGCTCATGCGGACCACCACGCCGAAGAAGGAGAGCACCACCACACCCACCATGATTTTCAGCACGGTCTCAAACAGGCGGATGCCCCAGCCGCCGCTGTTGTAAAACCACACAATCGTGCCGGCGACCAGCAGCAGCAGCCCGACAATAATGCCCTGGGCCATCGCCTCGTCCGGCATGGC
>JAGQPV010000887.1 GCA_020426545.1 Planctomycetaceae bacterium | reverse complement strand
GCTGGCCGTCAGCCAGGAAGCGGTCGGTTTCTTCCGGAGTGGCGGGCAGGCCCCGCAGGTCGTAGCTCAACCGGCGAATCAGCGTTCCCCAGGAAGCCGGCGGAGACAGGCTCAGTCCGGCTGCTTCCAGCCGATGCACAATAAAGGCGTCAATCGGTGTCTGCACCTGGTCCAGGTGCCGCACGGCGGGAACCGGCGGTCGCTCAACCGGCTGGAAGGCCCAGTGCGGGGCGCTGCTCTGCCCGGTTTCGGTCTGCCCGGCACTTTCCGGTCCCGTCCCCTTCTTTGCGCTTTCGGCCACCAGGATTCCCGGCAGCGCCAGCAGGGCGAGGGTGAGGCATACGAACCGCCAGCGGCCGGCGGGCGGATTTCCACCATCCCGGTAAGTGGACAGCTGTTGCAGGAAGGTTCGGTCAGCCATGCAGTATCCCTGTGCTGTCAGGCGGGGAATTCCAGGTGGCAGCAGGCTGCACCGGGTCGCTCCCCGATATTTCCCGTCACATCGGTCGATGATGATAACATGTTCTGCCCCCTGCAGCACAGGTTCCAGTCCGGTTTGGCTGGCCCCTGTTCTCCTGTGACGGCGGGGATGCCATCCGTGAGGGACAGCTGAGACTTGTCCCGCTGGCCTGCTCAGCTATACTCTGAAAGTTTGCGGCAGGCCGGCACCCCCATGCCCTGCCGCCGTGATTCTGCAGGGCTTTTCGCCGGGAGAAGCAGAAGCGGGCATTCTGCGTCTCTTTCCGGCTGGGCGCACTGGCCGGGCGCGGTATCGATTCAGCAGTGATTCTGAAGAAGGATGACCACCAGTGAGCGTTGCCGAAAATGGTGAGTTTCGCCAGCTGCTTGTGGACGATGCTCCATTGAGTGCTGACGGACTGGTAACCATGACAGACGCGCTGTCCAGTTCGCACGTGGGCGATCTGCGGCAGGAGCTGACAGCCCTGCAGAAGCAGCTTGATGCGGGCGAAGGCTCCAAAGCACGCCTCGAGCGGGTGGGTGTCTGCTCCTATCTGTTTGGCCAGCATTCCCGCGCGGTGCGGTATCTGTCGGAAGTCAGCGGCAGCGGAGTGGCGTCGTTCATTCACGGGCTGGCTCTGCACGCGGTCGGCAAATACAGCGAAGCCACCGAGCAGTTCGATCAGGCAGCCGCCAACGGGTACGACTCGGTCGAATGCGCCCTGCGGAAGGCCGGCTCGATCCGGGCTGCTGGTGAGGTCGATGAGGCCGAGCAGCTGCTGCGTTCGGTCGCCAAGCAGGCTGTCAGCCGGGCCGAATACTCCTACCAGATGGGGTGCATCTGGGCGGACCGCGGCGACACGATGACCGCCATCGAATATTTCGAGCGGGCCGTCGACATGGACCCGCACCACTCCCGGGCCCTGTTCCATCTGGCCGTGCAGAATGCGTCACACGGGAACGACGACGACGCGATACGGCTGTACGAACAGTCGCTCTCCCGCCCGCCGCATTATCTGGGTGCCCTGCTGAACCTGGGCATCCTGTACGAAGACAACGAGAACTACCGGGCCGCCGAGTACTGCTTCCGGCGGATCATGGAGTTCGATCCGCTGAACGAACGGGCTCAGCTGTATCTGAAGGACATCGAAGCCACCGGCGGGATGTACTACGACGAAGATACCGCCCGCCATGAAGCCCGGATGGAGCAGCTGCTCAGCCGGCCCGTGGCCGATTTCGAGCTGTCGGTTCGCAGTCGGAACTGTCTGCAGAGCATGGGCCTGGAGACGCTGGGCGATCTGACCCGGATCAACGAGCAGGAACTGCTGGCCGGCAAGAACTTCGGCGAGACGTCGCTGCACGAAATCCGGGAGATCATGCAGGCCCACAACCTGCGGATCGGCCAGAATCTGCACCACACGGCCGCGACCGAGCACTTCACCCCCAGCCAGGATCTCTCTCCGGAAGAGCAGGAAACCCTCAACCGGCCAATTTCCGACCTCAACCTGTCGGTTCGTGCCCGCAAGTGCATGACACGACTGGGGA
>JAGQPV010000886.1 GCA_020426545.1 Planctomycetaceae bacterium | reverse complement strand
CCTTGCCCCTGCAGCGGCCTGACCAGCAGCTCGACCGAGTACGGACTCTTCGCCGTGCTGGAAACCAGAGTCTGCCCGTCACCGTGAAGATGCACGTGAGGATCCTGTACGCTGCGGTCAAGTTCCGCATTCCGCTCGGCCTTGGTGCCACCGGGTTTCTGCGGGTTGGCTTCCAGTCGGGCCGTTGGCTGCAGGACGGCTGCCAGCGATTGCGTGTGATTCAGTTCCACCCGCAGGGGAATCGTCAGCAGGTCTTCAGCGAACTGCTTATCAATAATTCGAGCCGTGATTTTTATGACTTTCAGGTTGCCATTCGGCGAATTGCGGGTCTTCGCAAAAGCGTAGTCGCCCTTGACCTCGAACCTTGCATCATCACGGACCGAACCGGCCGCCAGCCGTTCCAGTTCATCCTGCAGGATCCCTTCGATTCCCGGACCACTGTTCGTCTCGGAAAGCCCCGTCGGAGAGAACACTCCCACTGTCACCGGCTGATTCCTGGTAGCCCGAAGCACTTCGGCCGCCAGTTCAGCTAGCTTTCTGTTTACCTCCGCCGCGGCCGCGACTGGCTGCGAGCGGCACATTCCAGCGGCCATCAGCAGGATGCAGATCAGCAGACGGTTCATGATGGTCCTCAATTCGGTTGCGGTCGATATCGGCAGAGGGCAGAGCGTCGCTGCGAGCTTTAAAAAATAGATCTGGTGCTCTGCTGCTTACGGGAATGGAGAGCCTGGAACTCCAGTGCGATGATTGAAGAGATTTCCAGTGCGACGGGTGCCTTCTGCACCAGACCTGCGATGCGGTCCGTGGCATCAAGGATGTCCTTGTTCGTACGGGCCTCGAACGGCAGATTAAACCGTCACTGAATCACAACTGTCGCCAGGGAGTCGCCCTGAGTTCACGGGCCAGTTCCTGCATCAGCGAGACGCTGTCGATTGCTTCCCATTCCAGCCGGCCGATGACACCTTCTGCCCTGATCAGCGACTCAAGACCCAGTTGCTTCAGCCGCTTTTCCCCGACTTTTCGCAGAATCTCCTGCGGGTCTTCGATGTCCAGTTCACAGGCGATGGTCTGCAGGTCGAGATACACCAGCCGGTGCAGCCGGGCCACTTCGCCCACGGGCTCAGCCAGTTCCTTCAACGGCCGGTTCATGTTTTCCCCCGTCCGCAGGAACGGGCTGACCGCCTGGTCCAGCGCGGACAGGAACCGCTGGCGGTCGCTCTCCACCAGCCGGTCCATGACCTTCTGCGTGGGATACAGCCGTTTGATCAGGTTTTCCGCCACGCCGAATACCGCACTGCCTTCGCGGATCGAATCCTGAAAATCAATCATCCCGTGGCGGTGACAGGCCATGCACGAAACACCATTCACAATCGCCGGCGTGCCGGAGGTCTTCAGTGCATCCGAAACCACTTCGATTGGTCCCGCGTCAATCCGGTTGCCCTCGCCATCCGTCAGCAGATAGGCCTGCAGGCCGTTCGGCAGGTGGAAGATCATCTCGCCGCCATCGTGCCGGAAGGCCTGAAGGGGATACGGGTGCTTTCCGGGCGGGAACAGATCGAGTGGCCCCAACGGAAAGCGGGTCAGCTTGGATCGCGGCGAGCCGGCCTGAAAATCATAACTCTTCCAGTAGGCCCCGTGGCGCGATTCGTGCCGTTCAACCAGCCTGTTCTGACCGGACACGCCGCTGCGGATGAAGCCCGCGCGACTGATCCGCTCCGGCTTCGGGTTCAGAAAGTGGTCGGCCATGTCGGCGACTCCCAGTTCCCGCTCCAGTTCGGCCACGGTCTCCGGCAGTTTAAGCAGGGTGTGGTACAGCGGTGGGCGGGTGGCCGTGGCGACGAACCAGTCGGCCCTCAGCAGCGGCTGGTCGCAGGCCGACAGATCGATCAGATCATCCTGCAGCCCCTTCAGCTCCGCGTCGGGATGCTGGGCGTAAGTCAGACCGTAGGGGTAGGACCGCATCAGTTCGTACCACTGCTCGCCACGGGCCCAGCCGAAGTCCCGCAAGTCAATT
>JAGQPV010000885.1 GCA_020426545.1 Planctomycetaceae bacterium | reverse complement strand
GGAAACCCGGAGCCGGTGGGCGATCATCACCCGGCCGGCGGGGGCCGCCCGGTCGTCCACCGGGAGGCCCATCCCGATAACGGTCTTCCGGCGGCTGGCGGCCTTCCTGCGGTGGACCATCAAGCCGCCCTTCGGGGGGGCGGCCACAGGTGAACTCCACTTCAATCCGCTGCTGCCGCACCGAGGTCGCCTGCCCCTCGAAACCCAGCTCCGACAGCGCTTCAGCCAGTCGCCCCAGGCTGTCGCCCAGCAGGCTGCACAGCCGATGCTGCTCCGGCCCGTGCAGTTCCCGTTCCAGCCGCTTGAGCCGGCCCGTGGAGTCCCTCAGGACCTGCACGGCCTCATCCAGTCGCTTCTGTCTTAACAGCACCCCGGCCCAGTCCAGCCGGGTATGAGCCAGGTCCAGTTCGTCGTACGCCACATCGTCCGTATTCTGACTGATGACCTGCAGCCACACGTGCTCGGATGCCCGGTACCGTGCATCTGCCAGCCGGTCTTCGCCGTCGTTTCTGTGCTGGAAATCCACAGCCCGAGCCAGGCTGCCATGCGAGGTCGCCAGACCGCGGAGCAATGTCACGTCTTCGGGCCGGGTCTTCAGCAGCCGGGCGAAAATCTCCTCCGCGTGCGCAGCCGCTTCCGCGGACTTCTCGAACTGCCCCCGCCGCAGCAGCAGGCCAGCCACCCGCATGTGGGCCCGGGCAGCTTCCCGTTCCAGCTCGGGATTGGTGGAGTTCAACTCGGCGAAACGGTCGTAAAACGCCAGCACCGTCTGCAGCAGTTCCGCGTCCCTGGTCGAGGCTTCCGCACCTCCGGGCCCATTGTGCCTGGGCGGTTGATGCCCGTTCCGCGGGGGCGGCTGATTTTCCCGGGGACCTCCGCGTCCTTCCCGTTCGGGCCCGCCCGGTGGCCGGCCCGTCTCTGCTCCGCTCTCCCGGTACGGCCTGTCCGCACCACGACCATCACTGTGATCATGGTCGTGGTCGTGGCCCTGTTCAGGACCACGGGGCCGGGGAGGCGGGGGACCAGGCAGGCGGATATCGTCCCGGCTGCTGTTCCGGGAATCCCATTCACTGTCCGTGGAGAGCGTTTCAAAAATCTGCTCCAGCGCATTGAGCGACAGAGCCATGTTGGCTTCCGCCCGACTGGTGGCAGCCAGCGCTTCGTCGCGACGGGCCGAAGCACGTTCCAGCGCGGAGGCCGTACTGACGTAGCCGGTCCACCCGGTCACGGCGGCCAGCACCACGGCCACCACCGACACTCCCGCCAGCGACGCCGCCAGCCGGTTCCGCCGCGACCACCGCCACAGACGCTCGCCCCACCGGGCCCGCCGTGCGCGAATCGGCCGGTCCTCCAGCCAGCGACCGAGATCTTCCGCCAGCTCGCTGGCCTGCTGATAGCGGTGCGGCAGCTCGCGGGAAATCGCCTTGAGGACAATCGTTTCCAGGTCGCGGGGAATGGCCGGGTTGAGCTGCCGGGGCGGAGGCGGCGAAGCGTCGGTAATCTGCCGGATCAGCCGGCCCCGGTCGGTTTCGTCGCAGGCCGGACGTAATGTCAGCAGTTCGTATAACGTCAGCCCGAGGCTGTACACATCGCTGCGGGCATCGCTGCTGCCGGCAAACTGCTCCGGTGCCATATACCGCAGCGTGCCGATCAGATCTCCGGTGCGGGTCAGGTCTTCCTGTTCGGCCATGCGGGCCAGACCGAAGTCCGCAATCCAGACCGTGCCCTCATGGTCCAGCAGCAGGTTGCCCGGCTTGATATCGCGGTGCAGGGTGCCCTGGCTGTGGGCATAGTGCAGCCCGCGGGCTGCCTGCACGCCGATACGGGCCACATTCCGCCAGTAGCGGATATCAAAAGCCGCTGCGCCGTCAGCCAGCAGATCGGCCGAACTCCGGGAAACATTCCCGTCGTCCAGTGAATCACCAGAACCGGCCGGGCTTCCCGTTTCCGGTCTTCCCGCCGCCGAACCTCCCGATGCAGCCTGTCTTCCGGAGGCAGCCCGGTTGCGGTGCATG
>JAGQPV010000884.1 GCA_020426545.1 Planctomycetaceae bacterium | reverse complement strand
TGCGGATTGATGTCTTCGCCGCGGGCCAGCCGCAGCACCTCAATCTCGGCTCGCCGGCAGATCGTGCGGGCCATGTGCAGCCCGGCAGCCTGCGGGCTGCCTCCCGGCAGAATGAAGCTTTCCAGCGGTGCCAGCTCCGCCGTGGCCTCGTCGATCCACTGTTCCAGCCGGGTGACCGCCACGGCATCGACCCGCAGGCGGGCTCCGGGCTGTTCCCCGGCCGTCTGCGGCACGCACAGGTCGGCCCCCACGTCGAACAGATCATGCTGGATCCGTTCCAGCTGACTGGCCAGCGGGGCCAGCAGGCCGCCGGCCACCACCACGCCCAGCGAGGAATTCAGTTCATCCACGGTGCCGTATGCCACAATCCGGCAATGGTCCTTCGGCACCCGGCGGCCATCACCCAGGGCGGTTTCGCCCTCGTCGCCGCTGCGGGTGTAGATGCGATGCAGATAGACCATCGGAGGGGCTTTCGTTTCTGTGCGGCAGGCGGTTTTCCCGATCCTGCAAAGCTGTGGCCGGCAGGTTTCCCGCAGCCGCTTATTCCACTTCTCCGCCGGATCTGGCCATCCGCTGTCTGAAGCGGGCCGGCACGGGCAGATCCGCCGGCAGCGGCATGGCGGGCAGCTCCACAATCTCCGCCGACAGCGGGCAGGTTTCCAGCAGGGCCACCGTGGGCTGGCGGGTGGTCCAGCCGCTGGTTTCCCCCGGATTGATGAACAGCAGACCGTCTTCCCGCAGGGTCACCTTCGCCCGGTGTGTATGTGCGGAAATCACAACCTGACAGCCTTCCACCAGGCCGGCCAGGTGCTCCAGCTGGTGCGCCAGCAGAATTCGGGTTCCGTCGACCGTTTCCAGACCGAACGGCGGTTCGCCCAGCGGGCCGATAATCCGCATGCCGGCGGCAATGCCCCGTTTGTTTCCGTCGTTATCGCCGTAGCAGCCCAGCAGCGGGCAGTTCAGCTCCCGGAGTGCCGGTACCACCAGCGGCGACACGAGATCCCCGGCGAACAGTACCAGCTCGCACCCGGCCGCATTGAAGCAGGCCACCGCACGGCGGGCATTGTCGATGTGGTCGTGTATATCGGCAAAGATGCCGATTCGCATCGGTTCGCTCCCGGCTGTCAGCCCGCTTCCCCAACCCATGTTGCGCGAACAGCGCACCACCGGACGTCATTCAAACCCGCCCACTTCATCCATGTCGAGCTGCCGCATTTTCCGATATAAATTGGAACGATGCAGGCCCAGCAGGCGGGCCGTTTCGCTCATATTGCCCTTCACCCGCTTGATGCTCCGCCGGATAAACTCCTGCTGAAACTGGCGGGTGGCATCGCCCAGCGACAGATCAAGGGACGGTTCCTCGGGCGATTCCCGTTCGGGGCTGAGAATGAACGCCAGATCGTCCACTTCCACCTTATCGCCCGTACTCAGAAACGCGACCCGTTCCATCAGATTCCGCAGTTCCCGTACATTTCCCGGCCAGGAATGCAGCTGCAGCCGGCGGCGGGCATCAGCGGAAAGCCGCAGCGAAGGCCGCCGCGACTGAATGCAGAACTGACCCAGAAAGTGCTGCGCCAGCGGCAGAATGTCTTCCGGCCGCTCGCGAAGGGAAGGCAGTTTCAGCACCACCACGCTCAGCCGGTAATACAGATCTTCACGGAAACGCTTTTCTCTTACAGATTCCGCCAGGTTGGCATTGGTGGCCGCGACCACCCGCACGTTGATGGGAATCGTCTGCGAGCCGCCCACCCGGGTAATCACCCGCTGCTCCAGCACCCGCAGCAGCTTGGCCTGCCCGCCCGGGCTCATATCGCCGATTTCATCCAGAAACAGCGTTCCGCCTTCGGCCAGCTCAAATTTGCCCTGCCGGGTTTCCTGGGCATCGGTGAAGGCCCCTTTCTCATGGCCGAACAGCTCGCTCTCCAGCAGGGTTTCGCTGATGGCCGCGCAGTTGACCGCCACAAACGGGTTCCCCGCTCGTGGACCGTGGAAATGCAGCGACTGAGCCACAACTTCC
>JAGQPV010000883.1 GCA_020426545.1 Planctomycetaceae bacterium | reverse complement strand
GCCCTGTTGACTGGTTTCTGACTGTTGAGACCCTCCCTCAATCCCTCCCTGAGAGGGAGGGACGGAAGAGGAAGACGGTGGCGGTCGTTCAGGGTGGCACGCCCTGACAACGGAAGGGCGTGGTCCTGGGCATTGCAGGTCTTCTCTTCGCAGGGCCGGTGATACCGGCCATCCGAACGCAGAGAAGAGTTTCACCGCGGAGGACGCAGGGAACCGCAGAGCAGCAGGGCCGGCTGTGCCGGCCATCTTCTGCATTCACCAAAGACATCGAAATAACGAAGAAAAAGAAGTCAGGCACAGCCTGACCTGCGGGACAGCGGTCAGGATTCAGGGATCAGGGAAGAGAAGACCCCTCACCCCAACCCCTCTCCCGCCGGGAGAGGGGCGGAAGAAACGCCTCGCACTTTCTCATGTCGGGTGGCACTGGCAGCTTGCCTGCCAGTGTTTCCAGCGATGTGAATCCAGGCAGAGAACAGTTTGACGGCAGTCAGAGGAAATGCGGGGAAGGAGTCCCGTTCGCATGACACATCAGCTGTATCGCGAAGAAGAGCCCGGGGACGGGGCGGCGGAACAGGACGTGCCCCGGCACAGCGGGCCGGTCACACGGGCCGGGACCTGTGGCGGGCAGCCGCTGTACCTGGGAGTGGATCCCGGTCTGCGGCGGACGGGTTATGCCCTGCTGGACCGCACGCCCGGCGGCCCCGTTCTGAGGGAAGGCGGAGTCATTCGTTCGAAGGCGGGCGATTCGCTGGCCCGGCGGGTGTATGAAATCGGTTCCGGCCTGAAAGAAGTGCTGGAAGAGTTCCGTCCGTGGGCCATGGCGATCGAGCAGGTGTTCTCGCTGGGCCGGAATCCGAAATCGGCCCTGCTGATGGCGCATGCCCGCGGAGCGATCCTGATGGCGGCTGCCGAGCTGGATGTGCCCGTGCTGCATTACACGCCCACGCAGGTCAAAAAGCTGCTGACCGGCAGCGGCAAGGCGAACAAGCTGCAGATGCAGCAGGCCGTGCAGTCGGAGCTGAAGCTGCCGCAGATTCTCGAACCGAACGACGTGGCCGACGCCTCCGCGGTGGCGGTCTGCCTGTATTACAGTGTGCGGTTCGCCGCCTGAAAGTTCCTCCAGTGATTACCAAAGTGACCGGCCGACTGGTTCGGCTGCAGGATGGGGCGGCCACGATTGCAGTGGGTGCGTTCGAGTATGAAGTGTTCATTCCGGAGTTTGTCCGCCGGCAGCTGCAGGATCAGCTGGATCAGGAAATCTCGCTGCGGACGATCGAGTTCTTCGAAGGCAATCCGCAGCAGGGCCGGCTGATTCCCCGCATGGTGGGTTTCCGGACGGAGGCCGAGCGGGAATTCTTCGATCTGTTCTGCTCGGTGGATGGCGTGGGTGTGAAGAAAGCCCTGCGGGCGATGGTGCGGCCGGTGCAGGAAGTGGCCACCGCGATCGAGGAGCAGGACGTCAAGCAGCTGAGCACTCTGCCGGGCATTGGCCCCGCGGTCAGCGAACGGGTGGTGGCCAAGCTGCGGCGGAAAATGGCCCGCTTTGCCCTGCTGGTCAGCCGGGACATGCCGGAAGATGCCAGCGGCGACAGCAGTGTCATCGCTCAGACGGCGGAGGCCCTGGTCAGTCTGGGGCATACACCGCTGGAAGCCCGCAAAAAGATCGAAGAGGTCACCGGGACCGACGGCGGCAAGAAGTTCAAATCCGTCGAGGACCTGCTGACGGCGATTTACCGCCGTCAGAGTTCCGGCAGCTGACCGGATTTCGGCAGCTGCTCAGGCCTCCCGCCTGCCGGAGAAGCGGAGGCTGCGGTCCGGCGGGTGACGGACGCTTTGCGAATGGCGTGCCCCTGGTGCTGCGCGGGTTCTCCAGACGGCAGGGCCCGCCCGGTCGGTAGAAGAGGCGGAAATTGCCTGCCTTGCTGGACATCCCCCAACGTCACATGTAAAGAATGACGTATGGAAGAAGGGACCAGTCCCGCTTCATCTGGTCGAGGCGGGGGGCGGGGACCGGGCT
>JAGQPV010000882.1 GCA_020426545.1 Planctomycetaceae bacterium | reverse complement strand
GAAGAGCGGATCGATATTCCGGAATCCCGGGTTGATGATTTCCGTCGCGAAATCATGAACTACATCGGTGCTCTGTCGCTGGATGGCAAACAGTTCGATTACCGGACAAACGAACGGCTCCAGAAAGCGCTGGAGATGAAGCTGTTCGAGGATCAGAAGGACACCATCAAACTGACGAGCCTGGTGTCCAACGTGGTCGATGCCGATACTCAGGAGAAAATCGACATTGTCAAATCGCGGCTGATCCGGAATTACGGCTACAACGAGGAATCGGCCACTGATGTCCTGCATTACGTGGCCAGCATCTTCGCCCGGGGTGATGCCCGTTCGGAGTAAAATACCGCCAGTTCCGCAGGTCCGAATGTCCCGGCCGCGGCTTCTTCTTCAATCCTGTTCCTCCACCGACAGATCTGAATGACTTCGTCCTGACCTGTGGCGACCGGGAGCAGCCCTGTCTCCCGGAGACCCACCGGGCATGCCGCGGGGCACTGTAGAGACCCGTGGCTGTCACCGGAATGAAAGATTATGTCCCGAGCTATCGACCGTGATCGCGAGCGTTTCCGGCAGATCGTCCGGGGCCGCGTCCGCGAAAATCTTCGCGAATACATCACCCACGGCGAAATGCTCGGCCGGAAGGGACGGGAGATCGTCAGTATTCCGGTGCCCAGCATCGACATCCCCCATTTCCGGCATGGGAAACGCGGTTCCGGCGGTGTGGGCCAGGGGCAGGGGGAGATTGGCCAGCCGATTGGCCGTGGACCGGATGAAGAAGATGGTCGCGGCACGGCCGGCGATCAGCCCGGCCCGCATATCCGGGAGGCGGAAGTCACGCTGGATGAACTGGCGGAGATGCTGGGTCAGGAGCTGGAACTGCCCCGTATTGAACCCAAAGGCAAGGATAAGATCAGCAGCGCCAAAGACCGCTACAACAGCATTCGCCAGAGCGGCCCCGATTCGCTGCGACACCTGAAGCGGACTTACAAACGGGCCCTGCTTCGCCAGCTGGCCAGCGACACTTACGATCCGAAGAATCCCATTGTCATCCCCACCCGGGACGATGAGCGGTTTCGTTCGTGGACGACTGTCTCCGAGCCACAGACCAACGCCGCTGTGATTTACATGATGGATGTTTCCGGGTCGATGACCGACGACCAGAAGCAGATCGTCCGCACGGAAGCCTTCTGGATCGATACCTGGCTGAAAAAGCAGTATGACGGCGTGCAGACCCGTTATGTGATTCACGATGCGGTGGCCCGCGAAGTGGATGAAGACACGTTTTACCGGACCCGGGAAAGTGGCGGCACGCGGATTTCCTCAGCCTATCAGGCGGCAGTTCGTATCATCGAACGGGAGTTCCCGCCAGAGGAATGGAATCTGTACTGCTTCCACTTTTCCGACGGAGATAACTGGGGAGAGGACAGCGATCAGTGCCTCGACCTGCTGCAGCAGAAACTGCTGCCCCAGTGTAATCTGTTCTGCTATGGCCAGGTCCACAGCCCGTATGGCTCGGGAGATTTTATTCGCGACCTGCGGCGAATCGACGGGAAATGGGAGAATCTGATTCTCTCCGAGATTGCGAACCGGGACGCGATTTACGAATCCATCCGCGATTTTCTCGGCACCGGCCGATAGCAGCCAGTTCCGGCACTAACCGCGGCCGGCTGTTTCCCGTGGCTTCAGCAGCTTGCTCTGTTTTCACGGAAGTTCGCGGGCGGGCAGCAGCCCGGCACCTGCAGGACTGCGGACACACCGGGTTGACACCTTGCCGTTCAAATGAGTTTACCGCCAGGCCCGCCTGGGGGAGGCAGAGATGGTTCTGGGAACAGTCAGACGCCCGCCCGCACACCTGCTGAAGCTGCAGGCCAGCATCGAGCAGCGGGCGCGGGATTACGGGCTGGATTTCTTCGACACCATCTTTGAAATGGTGGATTACGAAGAAATGAGCATGCTGGCCGCCTTTGGCGGGTTCCCGCAGCGGTACCCGCACTGGCGGTTCGGCGCGCAGTACGATGAACTGACGAAGGGGTATG
>JAGQPV010000881.1 GCA_020426545.1 Planctomycetaceae bacterium | reverse complement strand
CATCGGCGAAGTCGCGAGCCGCTGCGGCTTTGGCGTGTTCAGTTCGACGATCGAGAACGGCGGCCGGGTGCGCGGCCTGAATGCCAAAGGGGCTGCCGAGAAGTACAGCCGGCGGATTATCGACGAACTCACGGCCTTCGTGGGTGAGTACGGTGCCCGCGGGCTGGCGTTCTTCCGCGTGCAGGATGGCAAGCTCGATTCGCCGATTGCCAAGTTCTTCAGCGAGGAAGATCAGCAGGCCATCATTCAGTCGCTGGACGCCGAACCGGGTGACCTGCTGTTCTTTGTGGCCGCGGCCGACAAGGTCACGTCCGCCGCGCTGGCCGCACTGCGGAGCCGGCTGGGTGCCGAGCTGGAACTGTACGACCCGATGCAGATTTCCGCGGCCTGGGTGCTGGACTTCCCGCTGGTCACGTGGAACGAAGATGAGAACCGCTGGGATGCCGAGCATCATCCGTTCTGCGCCGTGGTGGAGGAAGACGAACCCCTGCTGAAGACCAGCCCGGGCGAAGTGCGGGCGCTGTCGTACGACCTGGTGTGCAATGGTTACGAAGCCGCCAGTGGCAGTATTCGTATTCACGACCCGGCCGTGCAGCAGCAGGTATTCGACCTGCTGAACATCTCCGCCGAAGAGGCCGAGAAGCGGTTCGGCTTTCTGCTCGAAGCCCTGCGTTATGGTGCTCCGCCGCACGGTGGCATTGCCCTCGGCCTCGACCGCTGGGTGATGCTGTTCCTGGCCCACAGCAACATCCGCGACGTGATTGCCTTCCCCAAGACGCAGAAGGCGTCCGACCTGCTCAGCGGTGCTCCGTCCGAAGTGGATGCCGTTCAGCTGCGCGACCTGCAGATTCGCGTGGACCTGCCGCCCGCAAAGAAGTAGTGGCCACTGCGAACCCGGGCGAGCGTTTCGCCGTCCGGGAAGCACAGCAGCCGGCTCCCGGGGGGAATGGTCTCCCGGTCTGGCACCGCTGATCTTCCCTCAGGTACGCAGTGAAAGATCCCGCCATGACCTCCCAGCAGTGGAACCCCGAGCAGTATTCCCGTAACGCGGGCTTTGTGCCCGCCCTCGGCCGGCCCGTGGTGGAACTGCTGGCACCGCAGCCAGGCGAACGGATTCTGGACCTGGGCTGCGGCGACGGAGTGCTGACGGCGGAACTGGCAGCTGCCGGCTGTGATGTCGTGGGGACCGATGCCAGTCCCGAGCAGGTGGCCGCAGCCCGCGCTCTCGGCCTGAATGCACTGGTGATGCCTGGCGAAAGCCTCTCCTTCAGCCAGGAATTCGACGCAGTCTTCAGCAATGCGGCCCTGCACTGGATGACTCAGCCCGCCGCCGTGGTGGCGGGTGTGGCGCGGGCATTGAAACCTGGCGGGCGATTCGTCGGCGAGTTCGGCGGAGCAGGGAACGTGGCTGCCGTGGAAACCGCCGTCCGTCAGACCCTGCGGAGCCGCGGGATCGACGACGGGCCGATTCAGCCGTGGTACTTTCCGACAGAGACCGAGTACCGCAATCTGCTGGAAGCGGCCGGGTTCCAGGTGGAGTCGATCAGGCTGATTCCCCGTCCCACTCCGCTGCCGGGAGAGCTGACTGCCTGGCTGGAAACCTTCGCCGGCCCGTTCCTGGCGGCTGTCCCCCGGAGCGAACAGGCGGCCTTTCTCGCCGAGACGGCCGAACGGGCGATTTCCCTGCGTCAGGCCGATGGCACCTGGGTGGTGGATTACGTCCGCCTGCGGTTTGCGGCCCGGTTGAAGTGAACGGCAGGTCTCAGAAAGACGTCAGGCAATAGCCTGACCTGCAGGACTGGTGGCAAGCCACCAGTGCCACCCGACCCGGGGACGTTCAGCCGGCTGCAGTCTATCCGCCGGCATCGGCGGACAGAATCATCACGGCTCCGCCATCGGCGACTTCCACCTCGGGGTCGGTGGTAAATTTCCGGCCATCGATACAGGCCAGATAACCGGCCTTCAGCGAACCGTCGTTCTGCACGCAGCTGGTGCCGAACTCCGGGAGTTCGCTGGCGGCCTGCCGGAGAAGAC
>JAGQPV010000880.1 GCA_020426545.1 Planctomycetaceae bacterium | reverse complement strand
TCTGCCGGTACTGGCCGGGTTGGCAAACAGCAGCACCGGCGAAGGCAGTGAGGCCGCATTCCCCTCTGCGGCAGCAGCCTGATCAATCCGCAGCACGCTGGCCTGGCAGGTTGGTTCGATCAGCGTTTTGTCGAACACCGGCTCTCCAAACGTCTCGCCCCCGTCCGTACTGACAGACACCATCCGCACACCGTTCAGGTCCGGCCGCCCGCCCGAACGGGCCCAGTGATTACGCGCATTCAGCAGCACCACCGGCTTCCCGTTGCGGCTGGTTTCCACAATCTGGCATTCGTTCATCATCTCGGCCGCATCTCCGCCCCGCTGCCAGGTTTTTCCGTGGTCATCGCTGTAAAACACACAGGATGTCGAGGGATCCCGCTTGTTGAACGAGAACCGGTGGTACGCGGGAATCAGCATCCTCCCGCGATGCGGGCCATGCGTCAGCTGAATGCCAATACCCGGCCCGATGCCCAGAAACTCCCACTTCGGGTGTTTAATGTCCGGGGTGATATTGCGGGGTTTCGACCACGTCTGCCCGTTATCGGTGCTGCTCATCACCAGGGCGTCGGTCACGTTGCGGCCAAACACCAGCCAGATGGTCCCTGTCGAGCGATCAATCACCGGCGTGGGGTTGCCGATGGTCACCTTGTCGCCCTCGTCGTAAATAATCTGCATCGGCCCCCACGTGCGGCCCCGGTCGGTCGAACGCTTCAGTACCAGGTCATTATTCCCCAGATCATCGAGGCTCGACTTCCGCCCCTCGCAGATCGCCAGCAGGCTGCCATCGGGCGCGGTGATCAGCGAAGGGATGCGGTAAGCGAAGTAATCATCCTCCCCGCCGGTAAATACATCCACCTGATGCGGCGGAGCAGCCGGTTCCACCAGCTTCGTGCCCTCGGCCAGCCCCGCCTGAAAGGCCAGCTGCTTCCATTCGGAAACCCCCGTCCCCGTGGAACGCGAACCGAACACCAGCGGCAGCCCGCGGTCGATGTGATCGAACTTCGCCGCCAGCAGCGGCTGTCCGTCCAGCTGCAGGTTGACCAACTCCGTCGCGGGGTCGAACAGCAGCGTCCAGCGGTGCAGGCCCTCCGGCGACTTCACCGCCCGGCCGGCCTCCGCCACGCCCCGGGAACCCGTATACAGCGATGCCGCCAGCTCCGCCCCATTCCGTCCGAGGCTCACCCCGAACCGGAACGGCTTCCGGCCATCGCCCGCGAGGCAGACTTCCGTGCTGATGGCACGTGTCACTCCACCGGTCGATTCAGGAATGCGAACATCCCACTCCAGCCGGAACCCCTGCTCCGCCGCCAGGTTCAGCACCTCGGCCGACAGCTCGCGGGTATAGTACAGCCCCTCCCCGCCCTGGTCGTCGTCATCTTCAATCCGCCACAGCGGGGCATCTCCGGTTCCGGCAGCCCGGGCCACGGCAGCCTGAGGCTTGTCATGCCGGGCTTCCCAGCCCTGTGCCGCCGGATCGGGCGAAGAGCCCTTCTCCGCCTGCCACAACACCGCGGGAGCCCCGTCCTCGGCAGCGGTCGCAATTCCGGCTGTCATGCTCAGCACGGTCGCCAGCACAGCCAGCCCGGCGGGCAGTACAGCAGAGGCCACTCGACCTGCCCAGCCTCGACCTGCCCTGCTCCAGCTCAGCACGAAGTCCGTTCCCCACCGGTTCGTATTCCACAGCATGATCGTCAGTCCCCCCTCAAGCAGCCGGCACGGATTCACCTGTTCCAGTTCAGACCTGTTCACTCCTGATGAAGACCCAGTGTGCCGGACAGTGCCAGCCCGGTCAATTCCGGCGGCAGGAACCTGACACGATGCATGAAGCACGCGCGCAATGGACCGCAGCGCAGCCAGTTAGACTTCCTGGAACTTGAGAGTCCGCCCCCCCCGGCCGCCCGACCAGGGCTTCCGCGCATCCAGCCAGATGACATGTCCCACAAGGACGACAGGCGAGCCGCCTCTTAAGCCCCTCTCCAGAGGGAGAGGGGTTTGGGGTGAGGGGATTCTTTTTTTGCTTGATTCTGTTTACCTTTTTACCG
>JAGQPV010000879.1 GCA_020426545.1 Planctomycetaceae bacterium | reverse complement strand
TGAATCAGACTGAGCAGCCCGCGCACAGCCTGAATGGACCAGCCGAAAACCAGGGCGATGCACCATCGCGGGCTGACAGCGATTCTTAAGCAGTCAGGCTGCTCTGGCAGAGGCTGAACTTATGGAGCAGTGCTTCGCCGGATCGGCGACGCGGTTTCCGTTGTCACCGGGACCGCTCTGCCTCGCCCCGGGAGGCAGGGTGGCGGCGAGAGGGAGGGCCTTGCTGCTGGAAGTCGGGAGAAGTACACTTTCAGGCGGCGATCAAAGGACTGCCGGAGTGTCCACAGGGGCTGCGAGGGCGCTGGCGAAACAGCGTCTCCGGGACATCTTTAAAACGCCAGTGCTGCACGGCTCACAGGAGGAGTTCGATGAAGGCACATTCCACCGCCCCACTGCCACTTGTGGTGTGCGTACTGACTTCGTCGATCTTTCTGACCGACCTCATGTTCCCGCTGGGGGTCGCCTCGGGAGTGCCGTACATCGCGGTCGTACTCCTCGCCATGTGGATGGGCGGGCCGCGTCCGGTCTATGTGACCGCGGTTGTGGCCTCCGTGCTGACAGTGGTGGGCTTCTTCATACCCGTCCCGGAAGGCCCCGGGATCATCATGGGGATCGAGAACCGCCTCATCGCTCTCTTTGCGATCTGGGTGACGGCGGTTCTGGCATCGACACTTGTTGCCAGAAACGAAATCGTCCGCCAGCAGCGGGACTTCAGCGAGAAGCTCATCGATGCCGCACGCTCGTCAATCCTGCTGACAGACCCCGACGGGGCGATCGTGCGGATCAACGAGTTCACCGCGGAGCTGACCGGCTACGACCTGAGTCAGGCTGCGGGCAGGTCGTGGCTCGACGTTCTGCTGCCGGAGGCTGAGAGAAGTCGAGGCGAGGCATTCCACGCAGCCTGTCTCGAGGGACGGAACAGCGAGCCCCAGCTGCTGCCGGTTGTCGCCAGGTCAGGAATTGTCCGGCACCTCTCCTGGGCCTCCCGGGTGATCACCGAGGACAGCGGCAAACCGATGGGTGTGCTGTATGTCGGCCTCGACGTCACACCGCTGCTGGAAGCTCAGCAGAAGCTGCTGCAGTCCGAACGGCTGGCGGCAATCGGCCAGGCCCTGGCGGCGCTTTCGCATGAAGCTCGGAATGAACTATCGACCCTGCGACTTGCGCTCGACCTGCTGGAGGCCCAGGGAGGCGGCGGGGAGTCCTCTCAGCTGGCGAGGCATCTCCGGGGAGCCACCACGCGGCTCAGCCGCCTGCTGGATGATGTTCGAGGCTATGCGGCTCCCATTCTGCTGGAGCGGTCCACCTGCCAGCTGGCCGGCATCTGGCGCAAGGTGTGGCAGGAAGTCGAAGAGCGGCACGCGGGCGAACATCAGCTCGTGGAACAGGGCGAAGTGGAGAGCGTCAGATGCGATGTCGATCCACTGCGCATCGAGCAGGTGTTTCGGAATGTATTCGAGAATGCGCTGGGGGCCTGTATTACCTCAGGTGTTGTCACCATCCGCTGCACAGTGAAAGACGTCGAAGGCAGCGCCTTCGCCCGCATCAGCATCCGTGACAATGGCCCCGGTCTGCCGCCGGGTGTCAAAGAGAAGATATTCGAGCCGTTCTTCACCACCAAAGTTCAGGGAACCGGCCTGGGGATGCCTATCTGCAGGCGAATTATCGACGCTCATGGCGGCGAGCTGATCATCGGCGATCCCGCGGAAGGAGCGGAGTTTATTATTCTTCTCCCGGGGAGCGAGGCCACTTCTCCGCAGGTGAATGAACCCGCCGCAATGATTTCCTCCTGAACCGCACCCCAGTGCTGTCGGAGGTGCCTCCTGAATCACCCGCGGAGAGCTGCAGGCTCGAACAGAGCGGGCGGACCGTAAGTGGGCAGCACAGCGGAAATCAGTCACCAGACAGGCAGCGGTCTGCGGCGACAGGCCGCTCTCCGCGGGAAGACATGCTCCGTCACCGGACGGCCGCCCCTGATAACGGTCGATTCTCCAGGGCGAACATTCCCGCCTCCCGCTGCTGGACCAGCCAGCAGCGGCGGCA
>JAGQPV010000087.1 GCA_020426545.1 Planctomycetaceae bacterium | reverse complement strand
GGCCAGGCAGAGCAGACCGTGGAGCTGCAGGTGCCGGCGGAGATGCGATTCCTGCTGGCCCTCCCGGAAGACTACGAACAGGACCAGCAGAAGAAGTGGCCGCTGATGCTGTTTCTGCACGGTTCCGGCGAGCGGGGCGACAACTTCGACCTGGTGAAGGTGCATGGCCCGCCGATGCAGATTGCCGCCGGTAAGAAGTTCCCCATGATTGTCGCTTCCCCGCAGTGCCCGGCCGGCAAACGGTGGCAGGCGGTGACTCTGCTGGCTCTGATCGATCATCTGGCCGCGAAGTACCGCGTCGATCAGGACCGGATTTATGTGACCGGGCTGAGCATGGGTGGTTTCGGCACGTGGGCTCTGGCAGCTTATGCTCCCGAGCGGCTGGCAGCTATCGTCCCCATCTGTGGTGGCGGGGAACGGTACTGGGCCCGCGATGTGAAGCATCTGCCGATCTGGGCCTTTCACGGCGCGAAAGACACCGCCGTTCCCGTGGAGCGGTCGGAGTCGATGATCGAGGCGATTACGAAAGCGGGCGGCAAGCCGAAACTGACAATCTACCCCGATGCGGGCCACAACTCGTGGAAAGCCACCTACGACAACCCGGAAGTCTACACCTGGCTGCTGAGTCAGAAACGGGGCCAGGCGGCCGCAGATCCCACCGTTCCATAGCGCGGCGGAAGTGCGAAGCCCCACCTTCCGGGATTCTGCTCAAACCATCTTCTCGCGGGCAGGGCAGGGGGGCGCTGCCGGTTGTTCTTCCGAAGAGGCGTGGGCAGCGCGAGCAACGGCGGGCGTGCATCACGAGTACCCGAAACGGCGATGAACCCTCGTTGATTCGGCTCAACATTCCGGCACCCGGCAGGGGCTGAGAGTTCGACGATGACGCCAGGCGGCAGCTGCGGCATCCGCAGCTGTTCGCCAGCTTCTGCGCGGACCGCATCCGGGAGATCCCGAGGCAGGGCGTATTGAGAAACGGACCGGCCTTCGTGCGGAATTCCTGTCCGGAGCGCGGCTGCACACGGTAACAGCTGGCACTGTGCTTCCTGCGGCATTAGACTTGAGCCAGCCAGTGGGATGGCCGACCACATCCGGCACAATCTCCCGCCATCACGTGATCCCCTCAATTCTGCAGGCACCAACTGCTGAACACTGGTCTGTTCAGCCGGTCTGCGTCGGACGTCTCCCAGCCAGTGTGCGAGAATCGCATATGACACTCGTCGCCCACATCTCAGCTCAAATGCTCAGAGATGGACGGCGGACGATTGCGGAACGGCTCATTTCCCGGCTCGAAGCTTCCGCTTCTTCCGGGGAAGCCGTTTCCGAAAATGCACCATTCGGCAAGCTGTCCGCCACCTCGGCCGACCGGTCCTGGCGGATCGAACAGCTGGAAACTCACCTCCAGACACTGGCCGCCTGCATTCGGTTCAGAAGTCCGGCACTGCTGGGTGATTACACGAAGTGGATGCGAAGTCAGTCCCGGAACGTTTATCCCGGCGGTGAGGGCTTCCTTCGCTTCCTCTCCACGCTGACCCGATTCTTTCGGGATCAGTTTCCGACCGACGTGTCCACCGTCATCGAGAGCCATGTTGAGACTGCCATCCGGATTGTGGATGCCGAGCCGACCGGGGACAGTCCGCCAGCAGCCAGTCACCCGGATGAAGATCTGCAGCGGGATTATCTGGCGGCGCTGCTTGGCACCCGCCGGCGGGAGGCGTTACAGCTGATTGTGGGGGCGGTCGAGGCAGGGACCGCCATCGAATCGATTTACCTTGATGTCCTGCAGCCTGCTCAGGTGGAACTTGGCCGACTGTGGCAGACTGGCAGAATCAATGTGGCGCAGGAGCATTACTGCACCGCGGCCACCCAGTTTGTGATGTCGCAGATTCAGCCGTATTTTCTGACCGATCAGGCGGCCGGCAACACGCTGGTCGCCACCTGCGTGGGAGACGAACTGCACGAAGTCGGTCTGCGGATTCTGGCCGACCTGTTCGAGATTCGCGGCTGGAACACGATCTATCTGGGAGCCAATGCACCGGCGGAAAGTATTGCGCAGGCCATTGTCGCCAACAGCGCCCGTGTTCTGGCCATCTCCACCACCATGACCCGGCACCTGTTCGGTGTGGAGGAGGTCATTCGGCTGGTGCGCAGTTTTCCCGGCTGCGAACACGTGCAGCTGATGGTCGGCGGGTACCCCTTTCTGATCGACCCTTATCTCTGGAAACGGGTGGGAGCGGACGCAACCGCCACGGATGCCAGAGAGGCCATTCGTGTCGCCAGTCAGCTCGCGGAATCCGGCAGCAGGAAGGAGCGTGCTGCGGCCATCCCCGCCGTCCAGCCGCCGGCCGACAGCCCGCCCCGGAAGGAACCCGAAACTGACAACGACCTGAGCCGGCTGAACAACAGCCTGATCACTCTGCAGCGCGAACTGAATAAAGCCAACGTGCAGCTGGCGGCCCTGAACAGGGCCAACGAGGAGAAGGCCGAAGCCCTCCAGCTGGCCGATCGCCGCAAGGATGAGTTTCTCTCGATGCTGGCGCACGAGTTAAGAGGCCCGCTTGCTCCGATGGAGCTGGCCGTATCACTGCTGCAGATGGACGACCTCGATCCCTCGATCGTGGCCCAGGCCCGCGACACGATGAAACGCCAGCTGCGGCAGATGAGCCACCTGATCAGTGACCTGCTCGATGCCTCCCGTATCGTTCACGGAAAGATCGAGCTGCAGCTGGAGACATTGGATCTGGCGGAGGTGATCCAGCGGGCGATTGAGATTGCCCACCCGCTGATTCAGGACCGGGACCAGGAACTGACCGTCGATCTGTCGGCCTCCCCGATTCATCTCAGGGGAGACGAGATTCGATTGACGCAGGTGTTTGCCAACCTGCTGACGAATGCCTCAAAGTACACGCATCCGGGTGGTTCCCTCTGGCTGACCACCCGGCGAATGCGGGATACCGCCGTCATCGAAGTGCGGGATAACGGAGTCGGCATCGACGCCGAACTGCTGCCGTACGTGTTCTCCAGCTTCACTCAGTCACAGCGGTCGAAACAGCTTTCCATGGGCGGCCTGGGACTTGGCCTCAGCCTGGTCAGCCAGCTGACTGAACTGCACCAGGGAACGGTAGCCGCCGAGAGCGAAGGGGAAGACAGAGGCAGCATTTTCACGGTGACTTTGCCCGCGCTGGAATCGCTGGAGGAGTCCATCCGGCCTCTGGCCACGGACAGCGGGCCGATGTTCGCCGAGCCCGGAACAGCCCGTCGGGTGCTGATTGTCGAAGACTCCGCCGGAATCGCCAGAATCACAGCGGTTCTGTTTGAACAGCTGGGCCATGTGCCGGACATTGCTCACGATGGGGCAACGGCGATTCAGAAATTTGCGGAGTCCGTCCCGGAGATCATCGTGCTGGATCTGGAACTGCCCGACATGAGCGGGCTGGAAGTGACCCGGCAGATTCGCCAGCTGGACCAGGAGAACCGCGCTCTGATTGTCGCCCTCACCGGGCACGACGATGACCGGCATCGACGCCTTGCCGAGGAACATGGATGCGACGTGTATCTCGTCAAACCGGTCGATGTCCGCAGTCTGCAGGAGCTGACGACTCACGCCAAGCTGATGACCGCCAACGGTTCGCACTGACGGCCCCGCCACGGAAGACACGTCGCACACAGAGCATGTGGCGTACTCAGCCCGGCGACTGCGGGCCGAAGATCTCCTGCCGGCGTTCCGCGCTCAGTCCGCGGACGGTCGCCATGTTGGCGGAGAAGATCTGCTCGGGATCGGGATGGCTGGCCACTGCCCGGCTGACTGAGCTTTCGCGGAGCACGTGCAGCAGCGGACAGGGTGAGCGGTTCGTCAGATTCTCCGCGTCTGCCGGGCGCGTGCCTTCGAACTGATAGGCGGGATGAAAGCTCGCCAGCTGATAGTCTCCGGCCCAGCCTTCGCGTTCCAGGAGTTCCTCGGCGAGGCCCAGGAACCGGGTGTAATCCGCGAACTTCAGCAGCAGATGCGGGACGAGCAGCAACGTCGTTTCGATCTCTTCCGCGGCCGCCTGGTCGAGTAATGAAATCTCGGCCTGCAGTTCCGCCAGCAGGGCCTTTTCGGTCCGGCCTGTCGCAACAGCCAGTCGCACGCGGCCACTGTGCCAGGGCTCTCCGGCGAAGGGGCACAGACCCAGCCCGAGGACGGCCTGTTCAACCCAGCGACGCACGCGATCCGTTTCCGTCACTGTCATGGCTGATTCCACAGGGATGCCGTGCTGGCGGAGTCTCTGCCTCCGCAGCGAGCGGGGCGGCGGGCGATGTGCCTGCCGCCCGCGGCCGGGCAATCTCTCCATCTTCCGGAAGTGCATCTTCCGGAGCGGTTCCCGCCGGAAGGAATCAGGAGGTGCCGCCAGTCTGCTTCCGGTCCTGCTTCAGCTTGCGTTTTTCCTTCGGAGTGAGCAGAGCCTTCTTCTGCTGCTCCCGTTTGCCTTTGTCTTTACTGCCCTTGTCGCCCATGACGTTTTCTCCCGTGAAGTGAAAACCACCCGTGCTGCAGGGTGAATCGCGGCGCTGCCGGAACCCGGACCGCGTGGCGAAAACTCTGACAGGCAGAACATCAGCCAGCCGGCAGACTCGACCACCGGCGGGGATTGCACTTGCAATTTCTGTATGTTCAAATAGGATACATTCATACTGGCGTCACGTCAATTGAGAGGGTGGTGAGATGAAACCTGTCGAGATCACTCGGGAAATTTTTGGCGCGGATGCCCAGGGGCGGACATTCGCCGATGTGCTGAATGACCCTGAACAGCCGCTGGATGCGATCTTCGCGTTCTTCGGCGATGAGAACCGGCAGCGGAGGATGGAAGAGTCCGAGCTGCATCACGACCGTTCGCCGCTGGCCGGCGTTGTGCGGGAGCTGGAAGCTCTGCCAGAGATCAATGCGTTTCTGACGGAAGTCCATCCGGCGCGTACTAAACGGCTGCGGCAGTGCATTGGCGTGGTCGTGCGGATGATCATGCAGGGCCGTGGCTGGAAGAAAACCGGCCGCAAGGGTTCGCTGGGAGTGCGGGCGGCGAAGTCCTCCGCGGCGGCACCGGCACACAACGTGGGCGGGCTCGCGTTGTGGTTCATTCGCGCGGAACGCTACGAACGCGAAGCAGGCATGCCCTACCGTTCCGTCAAGGATCGATGCGAGGAACTGGAATCCTCAGCCGGACAGAACGCTGCCGGGCAGAACGCCCCCCAACCGGACGGACCGGCTGGAAAGAGCAGTACGAAGGGCGGGCGAAAGCCGGCAAAGCAGCGTTCGCCCTCCGCTTCCCGCCGGAAGAAGGCCGTTCAGGACTGACGGAAGCTGCGCAGAATCGCCGCGGGCCGGGCAGACCTGCAACAGGCCGGCGGTGTGGTTTCCCCGTGCGTCATCTGGCTGAATCTTCCGGAAGCAGAGGCTCTGCTCCGGAGCCGGCCTTCAGCAGGCTGGCCCAGCCAGAGACGCTGGTGCCTGACGGATCGGGCCGCAGCTGCACTTCCCAGCGGTACGTTTCCGCTGCCGTGGAAATCCGCCAGACGGCGCGTTCGGTCCTGTCCTGGGTTCTCCAGCCGTCAAGCTGCGTTCCGCCGGCCCGGGTGGCTGCCTGTTCGAGCTGCAGCTGGAATTGATCCATCCTGCCGGAACCGGGCAGTTCGACATGGAACGATGTCACCGAACTCCCGTCTCCGGCGGTGAGAGACATCAGCGGAATGACGGAGTCCGGCAGCAGCCGGTTCCTGAGGGAAGCTGAGGATTCTGCTCCAGTGGCCGGTTTTTCCGATGGTCTACCGGGAAGCGCGGACGACAGCGGGCGTTCCACCGCGGCGGCCAGCGGGGCTGTTTCGTAGATCGTCCACTGCTGCTGACGGTCGGCGGGAAAGGCGAATGCATTCGCCGCGACGCGCCAGCCGGATGAAGCAGAAGCCGGGGGCGGAGGAGCCTCTGCGGTCTCCTTCGCCCGGCGGAGTCCGACCGCCAGCGACACCGGGCCTTCCGTGAGGAAGACCTGCCACTGACCGGGTTTTGAATCCCAGGGCTGGCGATGAGCCAGGGCCGCCAGCAGCGCCCGCTCGGCCTGATCCGGAGGATGCCGGGGGACCGGGGCAGCCAAAGTTCGTTCGAGGCACAGCACCGCCAGCTGCTCCAGCGCCGACTCGCGACTTCCCTGGAAGGTTCGTCGGGTCAGCCGGGCCTGCCGACGCCCGAATTCAATCGTTACCGGCTGTCCGTCCGAGCCGAACAGAGGCAGCAGGGGGACGGTGGAACCTGCCGACCCCTGACTCGACGCCGTCATGGGATCGACAGCCCACCACTGCACGGCCTGCCGGCCAATCCCCACGATGATGGCCCCCACCAGGCCGATCGCCAGCAGATCGAGCGTGCGGCCGCGGAGCCGTTTCGCCAGTTCGCCGAAATCCCGCGGACGCCCGCCAGCCGCTGGCTGCTGCTGCAAAGGCCCGGGCTGGTCCGCCGGGCTGCCGGGCTGGCAAGACGATTCACCAGGCGGCGGTGGTCCTGACTCCTGCCGGGGGGCGTTCACCGGTTCTCCGGCGGCAGAGAACCGAGGAACTGCTGCAGCTGCTCGATTTTCTCTTCCAGCTCGGCAATCAGAGCAGCCGCTCCAGGGGGCTGCGGGTCGAGTGCTTCCAGCTGCTGCAGCTGAGACCGGTACAGGCCAAGAAAGGCCCGGGCCATGGTCCCGGGCAGCCGGGTCACGCGGTCAATCAGCCCGCCACGGCCATCGATCAGACTCGAACGGACCACCGCCAGATCATTCTCGCAGCCATTCACCCGGGGGTGAAAATCGGGGGCCGATCCCGTGTACATGATGTATTCGTCGTCGCGGTCCAGCGGGTCGAGGTCGGCAGCGGAAGGGTTGGCCTGCAGCCGGGACTGCGCCTGCAGCAGCAGCGCATAACCCTGCTGCAGCGAGGGCAGGTTCTGGGGATCGAGCTGATACCAGAGTTTCGCCCGGCGGGAGCGGTTATCGCCGTAACCCAGGTCGTGGTACTCCCAGCGGTGGTCGAGCAGAGGCTGATCGAGATTGAAGCTGTAGCTGCCGTCAGTGGAGAGAATTCCCCGCAGCAGCGGGAGATGCAGATCGAGCCGGGCGGAGCCGTTATGCATCCCGCTGGTGGCTTCCAGCTGCCGCACGACCTGAATCGTCTGCCCGGACTGGGGATCGGTGATTGCCGGGCCCCGCACCGAAGGCGTGGTGAGCGCGGCCGTGCTGTTCCAGACGGCATCCGGGTTGCTCAGCGCGGTGGTTCCGGAAGAAGTGAGCGAAGCGGAAGGCGGAACAGCAGCCGGGTTGGGATCGAGCTGGCCGGTCCGGCCATTCAGGGATCGCCAGGCGGCGTACCGTACGGCCGTCTGCGAACGGACCTTCCACGCCGCCACCGTGCCGAAGTTCACAATCAGCGACATGACAAACAGCATCAGCGGCAGCGACAGAACCAGTTCCAGCGGGGCCAGGCCACGGCGACCGGGGCGAACGGTGCTGCTCAGGGTGACCGGATTGCGGTTCATTGCACGCTGGCTCAGCCGACGCCGGCGCAGCCCGCCGACCGGAATCGTTCGATTTGCAGGATGGAAGCCACTGCTGGACCGGCCAGCAGTGGCAGACGAAGACTGCAGATGTCGATTTTTCATGTGGTCAGCAATCGGTTGACGACGGCACACATTTCCGGAACACGACTTCAGTGATGGCTGACGTTGATCAGATCGTCGATGGTGGCACCGCCCAGGCTGGGCGGGCGAAAACTGTTCACGCCCGGCTGCTGCGACTGCAGAATGGTCGGCAGAGACTGAGCGGTGGCCGGGACCGGTTTGGCCGTCCAGTTCTGGTTGAAGCTGTCCCAGCTAGAGGGCCAGTTGTCGCGGTTCAGCCCAAGGCCCTGATAGCGGCCCCAGTTGTCGTACTGCGGGACCAGCCACGGGCAGCAGCGGTACCGCCAGTGGGGCAGATAGACAATCGACTGCGAATACGTGATGGCATCGGCCCCGCCGCTCTGCTGCAGGGGGTTCTGCAGCAGTCCGGGGAAGAAGGTGTCTCCCAGATGGGGCCAGCAGGCGGTTGCCACCACGGTGAAATCCCGCTCCTGCCAGTCGGCCGTGGCATAGGCCGGGCTGTTGCCACGGTACATGTGCGGCAGATTGGTCTGCGGGTATTCCTCATTCAGCAGCTGCATCAGATTGCCGCAGGTAAACACCCGCCACAGGTTGATCATGTTGGACATTTTGGCAGTGGTGCGGCCCGGCCGGAAGCCATTGGCGAAACCGAAATACGGGCCCATCCAGTCGGAGATCCACAGCTCGAGGTAGTGCCGGGCCAGCTCTTCCCGTTCGTTGCGGGCTTCGCTGAGGAACTGTCCGCCGAAGGAAGCATCGGGCCCCATGGGGGAGGGATCCACCAGGGGCATGGTACGTTCTTCCGCAAACTCCTCGTCGGCCTCCACGAAGGCGACGGCATCGGCACGCCACAGAACGGACTGCAGGGCCTGCCCCTGATGCACGGCCTGAGCGCGACCGGCAAACCGGCCGGCGACTTCATCGGCCGCGAGGGCCGCCATGGCCGGCGTGGAGCGAACCACATCCCGCTGGAACTGCGGCAGGAAACCGCCCTGCGGATCGGGTGTGCCGGGTGCGCCTCCCGGGGAATCTCCCCGCAGAATGTATTCCAGCACGGGGAGAGTCAGTTCCGAGTGGGCGGCTGTCATTTCGCCAAAGGCCGAGACTACCTCACGCTCCAGCGGTACTTTGCCGGAGATGGCACTGCCCAGCCTGCGGAATTTGTCAAACCCGGCCGAGTCAGCCCGTTCCTCAAACACCGGACCGATTCGTTCCCAGGCGTCGAGCACTTCCGTCGCAATCTGCTCGGAATTGCGGTCGCGGCCTTCCCGCATATAAGCCGTCAGCGCGAAGACCTCAGCCTCCAGGTGATTGGTGAAGGCGACGGCGTTCATGCCCCGGGCCATGGTGACGGCCCCCGTCCAGGCTGCCGCATCGGCGGCGTTCTGCATCCGCAGTTTGTCATCAACCGCACGGCCGAGGTTCATCACCATGGCCAGCAGCACGCCGAACATGAAGATCCCGAACACCGTCATAATACTGACCGTGCCGGATTCGTCGTGATGCACCCGCCGAATCAGCCCGGCGACCGCAGACGCAGCGCGACCACGCCGCAATCCGCCATGCGGCACGGTGCCGGAGGCCGACTGAGCAGGACTGGCAGCAGCAGATTCAGGGACGGGAAACGGGCAGCACATGAGTCAGGGGCCTGAGAGAACGGATACCTTCGTTCGTAAACGTGGCGGAAGCGGTAATGGGTGTGGTGTAAACCACGTCGGAATAGCTGGAAGCCTCCCGCGTGATGCGGGTGCTGATGTTGTCGGGCAGTCCGTCGGACCGCACCAGCTGACGTGCCAGCAGACGGCCCGGCCCGGGCAGCAGGGCAAAGTGATGAATCACATGCACGGTAATCGCATCCTGCCAGCCGGCTTCGCCCGGTTCCCAGACGAGGTCGGGATCGGAAGCGGCCAGGGGATGCTCGCGGGGATTGTATGTGGGGCTGGTGGTGGTGTTGGTTCCGTTGCTGGTGGCGGTATCCCGCCACTGCAGGGCAATCAGTGTATTGGCTTCCGCGAAGGTGATCTTGTTATTCAGCCGGGGAGACACCCGGGAATTGGACGAAGCCGAAGGCACCATTGCGTGATACAGCAGATCCGTGCTGGAGAGCGACTGCTGCAGATGGAAGGGCAGGTCCTGCTCTGTCAGACCGAGATCCCGCGAAGGGCACACCGGAGCCACCGCCAGAACGGCGGCCGCCCGAATCCACGGAGCCTTCATGCTGTAGTCGGAGGGGATCACCGTCAGCAGTGTGCCATCGGCCGAGTAATCATCGACGTGCAGGAAGTTCTCGGCCTCGACATCGTAGTAATCCGAGGACTGACCCGAGAAACGGGAATCCCGCACCACCAGAGCCGGAATCCACACGCTGGCCGCGCGGGCCGCGGCAAAAGCCGCATAGTTCACCTGCATCACGCCCACCATCAGCTGGCTGACCTGCACAATAAACAGCAGGATGGCCAGGAAGACGGGAACGGTGATCACGAAGGCCAGGCTCTGCACGCCGCCTTCCTGGCAGCGGTGAACTTCCCGCAGGCGGGCCAGGTTGAGCCGGGCACCGCTGAGCCAGACCACCGCGCGAAGCAGCACCAGGGCCGCGGCAATGGCAGCCACACAGGGCAGGCATGCTTCCAGCACGGCGCGGTTCACAGAACTTCTCCACACCACAGAGGCGGTTACAGCAGCTGCCCACCTCCGGCGAGACGGCGCAGCTCGGGAGCGGTCACAATGCAGACGGCCACCAGCGCCGCCGGCGCCAGAAACAGCCATCGCTTCAGCGGTTTCCGTTCTTCCTCAGTCAGGGGCAGCCAGCCACGGGCCTGAACCACCAGCCGCAGATGTTTCAGCGTTCCTCCCAGAATGCCGGCCAGGCCCTGATTCCAGATCAGCATCGCCATGCCGAACACACTGCCGATGATGAACGTCCAGAGCATGGCTTCCACGCCCTGGTGAATTCCCAGGAAGGCCCCCATCATGGCGATGAGCTTCACATCGCCGCCGCCAATGCTGAACAGCACAAAGCAGAACAACATGATGATTCCGCAGACGAAAAACCCCAGCAGGCCCGCCTGCAGGCCATCCCACCCGCTCTGCCAGAACTGGCCCGCCAGCCCCAGCAGAATTCCCGGATAGGTCGTCCAGTTGTAAATCCGGTGCCGGGCCACGTCCGTCACGGTGGCCATCAGCACAAACAGCAGGAGCAGCAGCACGAGCACGACGGACCAATCCGATGCCCGGCTGTCGGGCGGTTCCTGTGTGGCAGGCAGACAGAACGCCTGTCAGTTGTTGTTGATGACGCCGTCGCTTTCGCTTTCAATCTGATCCATCCCCTGGAAGAAGTAGTCCCGAATCCGGGGCCAGCCGAACTTCAGCAGGAAAATCAGAATCGGCAGGGCGATGGCACCAATAATCAGAATGGTTTCCAGGCTGACGGCGCCGCGTTCGTCCTGATGGACCCGACGGAGCAGCTGGCGAAATCCAGAGGGAGCTGGCATGGGGCACTTTCCGGAAGATGTCCCGGCTGCCGGAACCGGCGACCGGATTCGAAATGGAGAAATCACGGAAGCGCTGATCCGCTCGAAAGCTGCTTCCGTGCGATCCGCGCGGAGGACTGTGGTGGATTTGCCCGCACAGCCCGCGATACGCGGTTCTGACTTAAGATTACTGAATACTCCAGCAGGACAGGCAGCCACCTGATTTCGATCGACCAGCCGCCGCACAGGCAGCGGCTTACATGAAGGGCCAGGAAATCAGGACGAGAATCATTTCATAAACACCACGCACCAGCCGCATTCCCTGCGGGACCACAATGGCCACCAGCGGGAAAATCACTCCCAGCAGCAGCACATGATCCAGAGTTGCCGCCCCGCGGCGGTTCGGCCGCCCGTCATTCGGGAAACAGGACTGCTCCCGCACCCGGAGCTGGTGGCGACATGATTTCATGGACAGACTCGAAACTGCATGACCGGAAAGCTCCGGAGAACCGCCAGAATCAGTTTGATGACGGCAATCGCGATCAACATCCGGCTGGAACAGGCCTGACCGGGGTGATGCGGGATGGCGCGAATTCCTGTGGGAATCGTACCTCTGACATTCCCCTTCAGCCCCTGATTTCTGCTGTCAGGCGGCCCGACAGAAAGTGTTCATTACAGTAACCGCCTTCAGCGGGAAAAGTTCCACTGGAAATTGGCCGAAGCAGGAAAATTCTGCCCCGAAGAGTACTGGCAGCATGGCCACTGCGGCTGATCCGGCCCGGGGGCCGGCGTCCTGCTGAGCAGAAGGACACGCCATTCTCCCGATCCCGGCACAGTTCATGGTAATCGGAGAGCTGTCGCCGTACCAGAAGAAACAGCTGTCCTCTGTTCCGTGAAGTGTCTGTCCAGAAAGACGCGGGCCCGCGGAGAGTTTCACCGAACCTGACAAACAGGACAGCTGAGGATTTTCTTCGGCCGGAGCCGCCGATCTGACCTTGCCGAATTACGGGGATTTCGTCACAGTCCCGCCCGAATCGGCAGAATCTGCCGTTTCGGTATCTGAACTGCAAAGAGACAGACAGAGACCGGCCTGTGCGCCACGGCGGGCAGCCAGCAGGGTCTGCTGCTGCCACCGGGCACGCCGGAAATCGAATACTGGCCCGCAATGGGCACCTGGACGTTCGCTGCACAGCCAGAGGCTGCCACGGCGAATGCCCACCAGCGGATGGAGAATGGCTGCCGGGGAACAGGGATTGTTGCTGCCGCAGCCGCTGTAAATTCTGCCATCCGATATTGCAAATTTCACATCCAGGCAGGGAGGCCTGATCCGTGAGACTGCTTCGACGCCAGCTGCGATCAGGTAACTCCCCTCCAGCGGTGACTGATCCGCGGGCCTCCCTTCCGTCGGCGATCTGCCGGCCGGGCACCTGCTGACAGCCCTTCACCGGCTTTGCAGTGCCGCCTGCCGGCTGCTGCCGGGCCGTCCTTTCTGCATCTCCACTGCATATCTGTTGAAGCCCTGCCCGGAAGAATGACGGCGTGCTGAACTCCGGCACCCGGATGAGCATGGTGCGGGCTTTCAACTGACTGATACGGGAAACCAGATCACATGATGGCATTGGCCCTGCTGATTGCAGGCACCGCCTTTGGTGCCGATCCGGCCTCCGAAGCCGTTCTTCTCGATTTCACGGCCACCTGGTGTGGCCCCTGCCAGCAGATGAGCGGGACCATCTCCCGCCTGCAGCGAATGGGTTACCCCATTCGCAAAGTCGATGTGGACCGTGAACCCAACCTGGCGAAACGTTACGGGATCAGCAGCATCCCCGCGTTTGTGCTGGTGGTTCAGGGTCAGGAACAGGGCCGACTGACCGGCGTGCAGTCGGAAGGTCAGCTCAAACGGCTGCTGCAGAGAATCCCGCAGACCCTGGCCTCCGCCGGCTCACGGGAAGGTTCCCCCTCGCAGACACCCGGCGTGCGCACCGCTGCCGCTGAAACTTCGGCGGGCGAAGAAAAACCGAAACGGGGACTGCGACTGCCGTTCTTCGGGCAGTTCGGCCCAGGTGGACGTCGTCAGGAAAACAGTCAGCCTGCTGCCTCGGAAGGCGGCACCTCGACGCGGGAAGGCCTGACTGCCAGCAACCCGGCCGCCGTCGGCGTTCAGCCGGATGTGATTCGCGCCAAGCTCGATGAACCGTCCGCCACATCGGATGCACCTCTTCACGAACCGGGAGACATTCTCAACACCATCGTTCGCCTGCGGATTCGCGATGGAAACGGGGCGAGCTTCGGCTCCGGAACCGTGATCGAAAGCCTGCCCGGCCAGACGATCATTCTCACCTGCGGGCATGTG
The DNA here is from genome assembly GCA_020426545.1 of Planctomycetaceae bacterium. GTDB lineage: Bacteria > Planctomycetota > Planctomycetia > Planctomycetales > Planctomycetaceae > JAGQPV01. The sequence continues at coordinate 62 of JAGQPV010000087.1, read as the reverse complement.
TTCCGGAACTACGACCAGAAATCGATGATCGAAGTCGACGTGTTTGTGGGCGACCGGCACGA
>JAGQPV010000878.1 GCA_020426545.1 Planctomycetaceae bacterium | reverse complement strand
AGCCAGCCGCAGCGCCGGAACGGATGCGGAGTCACGCTGCAGCAGTTCCTGCGCGGCCGCAGCGGCCCGCTGCGCCTCGCCCTCTTCCACGGCCCGCCGGCCACGTTCGAGCAACTCCCGGTCGCTGGCGGCCGGCCAGAGGAAATACCCCGCCAGCAACAGCAGCCCCAGCGAAACCAGCACGGCCACCGCGCGGATCAGTCCGGATCGCCGGGCCGGGGCCGCCGCGGAACTCTCGGTGCTGGAACGGGTTTCAGACATCAGACAGCAGCCTTCCGGAACAGTGCAGTCAACATGCGGAATTTTATCAGCACGCCGCAGGAGATGCGGAGCAGACCAGCAGTCTCCGGAAGAAAATCCCGCCCGAGAAACGTTCGTAGAACTGAACAGCTCCTGAACTTGAGCAGAACTTCCCGGTATTTCGCGTGTCGGCAATCCCTGCCGACGGTATTGACCCGCAACCGGCAATCTTCTACAACCCCGCCCCCACGAGGCAACCTCCCGCGGAACACTCGATCCGCAACCGTCTCAGTGACCATCGTTCCGTCACCTCCAGCCTCTCCTCGGCTCCTGATATTCTGCAGGAAGGTACACATGTTCCGAAACATGTCCGGCTGGACTTCTGCGCTGGGTTGCGCAGTTGTCCTCGCTCTGACCAGTTCTGCCAATGCCCAGTTTTACGGTGGCGGCGGCTACGATGCCTGCTGCAACCCGTGCGTCCAGGTCCAGCCTGTCGCACAGTCCTGCTACCAGACGGTTCCCGTGACGGAATATCGCCAGGTGAAGCAGGTGGTACAGCGGCCCAAAGTGGAAACACAGTACGTCGACCGGCAGGTGACAGAATACCGCCCGGTGACAGAACAGAAGACGGCGGAAATTCCCACCGTCACATACACCCCGGTCACCGAGTACCAGACAGTCACCCGCGACATGGGTTACTGGACGACCCACCAGGTGTGTAACCAGCGGGTTGCCCCCTGTCAGTACGATCCGCGGCCGGGTCTGCTGGGGTGGTTCAACCGGACAGGCTATGCCTTCCGGCAGAGCTTCACGCCCCGCGTTCGCACCGTCCGGCAGTATGTGCCCCGGGTTGTCGCCCAGCAGGTGCCGGTGACCCGCCAGGTAGCTCAGCATGGCACCCGCCAGGTGACTTACAACGTCACCCGGATGGTCGCTCATACAACAACGAAGAAAGTGGCCGTTAATACGGTCCGTTATGTGGCGGAAGAGATTACAACGTCCCAGCCGGTGACCGTCATGCGGACCGTCCCGATTGGTACCTCCGTGGCCTATATTAACACGCCTTATGGTGTGGCCACGGCTCTTGGTCCCAGCCCGGATCCCGTCAGTGCCAGCCGCACCGCCGACAGCCGGACTTATGATGGCACGACCGAGCCCAAGAAGTTCAAGCGGGGAGCCAGTGCCCGTCCGTTTGAAGATGATTTTGGTCCTAACCCGGAAACTGCCATTCCCAGAAAAGACACAACGAACTACCGTGTGAACGACGACCGGCAGGTTTCCCTGCGGAAGGCCGACAACGACGGATTTGTGGAGATTCTTCCCCGTCGCCAGTCTGCCAGCCGTCTGCCTTCTGTCGTTCAGGCCGGTGGCTGGGCAACACCCCGCACCGCTGCCGCCCCCCGTTCCACCGGGCCGGCTCTGTCCGGCCAGGGCATTCCCGTTGTTTCCTCCTCCCGCTGAATGACAGGCCAGCCTGAACCGGGCTGAATCTGTTTCTGATCGCTGAAATCAACTGCTTCCCCTGCGAACCGCTCGGCAGGCTCTGGCCTGCCGGCATCTTCTGTCACGATAACAAGGTGACTCTGCAGTCCCTCCTTCTCTGCTGCAGAGTCATTGTGAAACCACTCTCTGGATCCTCTCTCTCACTCGCCGTTGGCCAGTCGATACCGGTTCGAAGGTATCTGGCCGATGGAGACAGCAGCCCGTGAAGTGCGGGGGTTTCTGTCTCACATCTCTCCGTCCGACCGCCTTCAGACACTTCCCCCCTTTCTGGTTTCCCCCGCGGCACCGGCTTCATGCCGG
>JAGQPV010000877.1 GCA_020426545.1 Planctomycetaceae bacterium | reverse complement strand
AGCTGAAACATTCGAAGCGGCGCCAGTCGGGCCGCCTGATGTGGCTGCGGGGGGAGAATGACCCGCCTGTTAAGCCGGTCAATCTGTTCCGATTAGACAATTGCCCTGATGGTTCCGACGGTCTGCCGGAGACCGGGGCGCACTTCCCCCCGCTCTGGTTATCGGCGGGGAAGGGGATCGATCATGACGGGAAACCGGGCATTGCCGGTCCTGCGGGCACAGAACGGCTGCCGGCTGGCTGCTTCCCGCAGGGTCTGGTGGCTCGCAACTGGTTCAGAAACCCGCGTCGATCTCAGAAAATGGGATAGATGAACGGGGCAGCGACCGATCCGCTCAGCACGAGCAGCAGACCCACCAGCAGCAGCACCAGAATGATGGGCAGCAGCCACCACTTCCGGTTGTGCACCAGAAAATCGCGAAATTCGGCAATCAGTCCGGGAGCCGATTCCTCCGCCTGCCGGCAAAAGTCGTTCCCCTGCTGCTTGCCGCCCGAGTCTGAACTGCTGGTCTTGCCCGGCATGAATCCTGCCTTTCAGCGATTCCTGCTGGACAGGGCAGCAGGCGGAATACGAATCAGAGAGGTTGCTCACCGTCACCCGGATGTCAGGCACTGAGCTGACAGGGAACATCGGGCTCAGGCTGTCTGAACGGGTGGCTGCGGCTGCGTGACCGGTCCCCTGTATATTGTGAGCAGCAACTGGCCTGCTGGCTACCGAGCGGCTGAACACATTCTCGGCCGGCTGCCACCCTCCGCGGGATGCGCCGTCAGAATCGATTGCCGCAGGTGAGTTTTGGGCAGGGCACTTGACAGATCGACAGCCGCTGGTGTGAGATGAATGATACTCCGGGAACTGTGTACAGCAGGCTCTGTCCTGCTGCGAACTCTTCCCGCCGCAAAGCGTGCGGTTCTGCATGATGGCCTACTCGATGCTGCCCTCACTCGGGCACCCGTTCGGACAGGAGTCCCCCGCCTGATGCCTGGTTTCAAGCACTGCGGTCGATTGTCGAAGGTGACCTCGTGGCTGGTGGCGGCCAGCCTGCTGACAGGGATTGCGCTCAGCTGGAATGCAGGCACGCTGTTGTCTGCGGCCGAGCAGACAGAAGGGAAGCAGGCGAAGGAACTCCCGGCCGCTGTCGATCGTCAGGTGGATTACGTTCGTGATGTTCAGCCCCTGCTGGCGGCCCGCTGTTTCTCCTGCCACGGGCCTGATGAGCAGGAAGCCGGGCTGCGTCTTGATCGCAAATTCGCTATCAAGGGGGATTCCGGCTTCGCCGTGGTACCCGGGAAAAGCGAACAGAGCCTGGTGGTCCAGCTGACAGCCGGGCACGATCCGGAGCGTCTGATGCCTCCGGAAGGAAAACGGCTCACTGCGGAAGAAATTGGCCTGCTGCGGGCATGGATTGACCAGGGGGCGCAGTTCCCCGCCGGCAACGATCAGGACGACGAATACCTCAGTCTGTGGTCTCTGCAGCCCCTGGCCGAAGCTGCGGTCCCCACTCCCGACGACCCCGACAGCTGGATTCAGAACCCGATTGATGCGTTCGTGCTGCGCCAGCTGCGTGAAAAGCAGATGACCCCGTCGCCGCCAGCCGACCGGACCACGCTCATTCGGCGGCTAAGCCTGGATCTGCTTGGTCTGCCGCCGACACCGGCTGAAGTCGATGCGTTTGTCGGCGATACCCGGCCCGACGCCCTTCCCCGGCTGGTCGATCGGCTGCTGGATTCCGGTCACTTCGGCGAACGCTGGGGCCGCCACTGGCTGGATATGGCCCGCTATGCCGACAGCGATGGCTATGAGAAAGACCGCCCCCGGCCCAATGCCTGGCGGTGGCGGAACTGGGTCATCGACGCCATTAACCATGATATGCCGTTCGACCAGTTTACCATCGAGCAGCTGGCCGGCGATCTCTTGCCGGATGCCACGCCCGATCAGATTCTGGCGACAGCTTTTCACCGTCAGACGCTGACCAACACCGAAGGTGGAACGGACAAGGAACAGTTCCGGGTGGAAGCCATCTTCGACCGGGTGGCCACCACCGGGGCG
>JAGQPV010000876.1 GCA_020426545.1 Planctomycetaceae bacterium | reverse complement strand
GTCTGGAACGGCTGGCTCATCTCCCCCGGTTTCAGTGGGAAGACATGACGTGTGAAGTCCTGCGGCATTCGTCCCTGCCAGGGAAAGAATCCCAGGTCTCCGCCTTTGTCGGCTGTCGGGCTGTCGGAATGCCGGCGGGCAGCCTCAGCAAAGGTCAGCTGCTTCGCGGCGATCTGTTTCCGCAGATCCTCCAGCCTGGCGCGGGCCTGCTGAATCTGCTCCGCGGTGGCCTCGCGGGGAAGTTTGAGGAAAATCTGCGATGCCCGCAGTTCGGTTCCGTCCAGCTCCAGCCGGTGTTCCAGGAACCAGGCTTTCAGCTGCGCGGGAGGGATCGCCGTCTTGACCCACTCCCGCCAGGCCAGCGGCAGGGCCAGTTCTTCCCGCAGTGTCGCTTCCGTATGCCCCAGCCGGGCCAGCACCTCCGCGGGTTCCGCATCGGCCCGCTGAATCAAACGGTACAGCCGCTGCACTTCATCGTCGAGCACGGTAGGACTGGCTTCCGCTTTCCGCTGCCGCAGAAAACCGCGAATCAGCCGGCGATTGACCAGCTCTTCCAGAAATCGTTTGCGGACCTGGGGCTGCAGTTCCCGCGGAACTTTGCGGGTCAGCATCAGCAGGGCGAGGTCGCCCTCGGTCACCGGCTCGTCATTCACCGTGACGAGTGTTCTGCCGGCAGGTGGCACCGGGCTGGCGGTCTCATCTTTCTCTTCAGCAGCCAGAACCGCAACCGGCAGCACCAGTCCGGCGAACAGCAGAATCACCAGCGCTCCGGGTGTTGATCGACCGGCACTGCCAGGGTGCCAGCTCCCCCTGCGGCGACAAAACTGCCCCAGGCAGTCCATCAACCGGGTTCTCCGCTTCGAATGGCAGAGAATTCCAGGCGTTCTGTTCGTCTTCAGCCACACAGCCATCAGCAGTACCCCTCCATGAACTGCGTGCACCTCCGCCAGCGGGCAAAGGTTTGTGCCGTCCAGTCATCCCTGTTGTTCAAGACAGCCCGCCGCCGCACAACCGGCCGCTGGCTGTCGCTTTCCACTGCCAGGTGGCGAGCAGTGCCCTTTACCGGTGTCCCCGCGGGTGCGGGAAGTGTACCCGCAACCCGCCCTTTGAAGCCAGGGAATCCGATTTCAGCGCGGGGGAGAAAGCTGCAGGCACTTAGTGGCCCAGAACACGGGCGACCTGCTGCCAGATGCCCCATCCTCCGGCGATGAGCAGACCCAGGAAGGAGAGAACCAGCATGACGTCCCACAGAGGCGAGGGCTTCAGGCGGGAATCGGTCATGCGGTACCGAAAGAACAGGGCGGCGAAGCCCAGCATCGGCAGTAAGGTCGCCTGCATGGCCCCCGCAACAATCACCAGCTTGACGGGGTTGGCCCCGGTCAGGAACACGCCCAGACAGACCAGCGGCAGAGCCAGCGAGAACAGGCCGACACTGCGGTCGTGCACCCGCTCACTGTTGCGGTCCATCAGCCCCAGCACCTTGAGGGCATCGGTAAACATCCGGGCGTTGCCCGCATTGGCCACCATGAATGTCGAGTACAGCACAGCCACGGCACCAATCAGAAACAGCCAGCGGGCATATTCGCCAAACACGGGAACGTAGGCGGTGGCCAGAGTGCTCACCATTCGCATGCCGTCCGGGTCGCGTCCCTCATTGTACAGCACGGCCACGCCCATCACGAAGAAAGCCAACGTGGCCACGGTGTAGACAATCATTGAAGCGAACGCGTCCCAGGTCATCACCCGCATCCAGCCGCGGGCCCGGTCGACCCAGGCCTGGTCCGACGAGCGGGGCCCGGTGAACTTCGCATACCCCTTTTCCAGACACCAGTAGGGGTAGGCAATCAGCTCGGTAGCGCCCACGCCAATAATGCCGAAGGTGGCCAGGGCCACCAGAAGTGGCCGTTCATTCCCCAGTGGTTCCGGCAGTTGAAACGACATGCCCCGCAGAAATTCCGCCGCCGAGATGGAATACATTTCGGTCTGCTGCAGCGAAATCACATTGCCGATCGTGATGAATGTAAACGACACCACAAAGACCGTGG
>JAGQPV010000875.1 GCA_020426545.1 Planctomycetaceae bacterium | reverse complement strand
AGCTGACCGGCGACGGCGAATATCCTCTCGCCCCTGGCGAGGGACAGTTCAGCTTCTCCTGGGCCAATATCGACGTGGGCGAGCTGGCGGCAGAGGCGGCTGACCTGCCCCTGCAGCTTCACGGCATCTTCTCCGGCAAAGCCCGGGCCAGCTGCAAAGTCGCGGCAGACGGGCCGCCCGGCTGGATCGCGGAATCAACCTTCGCCGTCCCGGAGATTCGCGTGGGAGAGGTGCCGGCGGGAAACATTCAGGGCACGGCTGCTCTGCGGGACAAACTCCTGCAGTTCGATGTGGGCGGAAAGCTGTTCGATGGCGACCTCGACCTCAGCGGAGAACTGCCGCTGGAGGAACTGACCGGCGAAGAGCCGCCAGTAGAAGAGCCACCGGCGACACCACCGGCAGCAGCTCCCCCCAGACCGCCCGCCCCGGCAGAACCGCCCGCCGGGGACGGTGCCGCGCTGCGGGGCCGGCTGCGGATGCAGGGAATGTCGCTCAGCCTTTCGCTGCGGGCGCTCGGCTACGCCGACATTGCCGATGCACTTGGCGGCACGCTGGACGTGGAGATCAGTAACCGGCCGACTTCGCCCGCGGAACGTCCCGCTGGTACGGGGCGGATCACTCTTCGCGGAGTGCAGTGGAGCGGGCGGACGGTCGTGGAAGAAATCTCGGGAGACATTCGCATCCACAGCGGCCGGCTGGTGATCGATGCGCTCGCCGGCGAACTGGCGGGCGGACGGTTGCGGACTGCTCTGGTGTGGGATCTGGCAGCCACGACAAACCGGCAGATTTCCCTGCAGCTGATGAATGCCGACATGGGCCGGCTGCTGCTGTCTGCTCCCGCCCCGGAGCTTCTTCCGCCAGATCTTTCGGGGCGGGTCGACCTGCGGGCCGTTCTGCAGCGTGGTGACCGCTGGCAGGCCGAGGGAACCATTCGTCTGCATCGCGTCCGCTTCGGGCAGGTGGAACTCAGCAGTCTGAAGCTGGGCGGCCGCGCCGTTTTTGCCGGTCCGCTCACCACTGGCAGCTTCTCCCTCCCCACCATTACCGGTTCGGCAGCAGCCGGACGACTGCACGGGCGGCTGAGCGGCCGCTGGGGAGACCGGCTCAATCTGGACGGTCGTCTGCGGTTCAGCCGGATTGATCTGCAGTCCCTGGGCCTCGGAGCCGGGGGAGTCGGTCAGATTGGCGATGGCCGGCTGTCGGGCACGGCGGAAATCACTGCCCGCAATGCCCGCAGCCTGAGTGATTCAACCGTGCTGCTGAATGCCTCGCTCGGCCGGGCACGTCCTGGCCGGCTGCCCCTGTTCACCGAACTTCGGCCATTTCTGCCGGCACCGGCATTCGACGGCACGCTGGATGACGGACTGCTGCAGGCCCGGCTCAGCCGGGGCGTGATGCGAATCGAACAGCTCTCGCTCACCGGCCCCTCTCTCCGTATTTACGTAACCGGCACGGTGACCAGACCAGACCGGCTGAACCTCGCCGTGACTGTGGCCACTGGCGATACAGCCGCCAGTCGCGGATGCTCGCTGTTGTCGGTCGCACGTCTGGCGGACAGCGCAAACCCCTCTGTGGGCATCCTGTTGCGTACGCAGCGGCTGCTCTCCAACCGGCTGATCCATCTCGAAGTGACCGGCACGGCCCGACGGCCCATGGTCCGGGCGCTTCCCCTGCCGCTGCTGAGCGACGAGGCCCTGCGGTACTTTCTCGAACAGGCCGCTGCCTGACCGGACCGACACTCCAGTCAGCTGTGCGGACTGCCGCCGGCCTGCTGGCAGGACGGTCAGCCCGAAGTCGTTTGCAGATTGGAAGTTAACCCGCCATCGTGCTCTCCCGAGTGGCCCGCTGGATTTTACCAGACGGGCTGAAGCTGGTTCTCCGCCTTTTCCGATGATACGTCTGATGCCCCAGGGACGGGGACCAGTCAGCTGCTGTCACGGAAAGACGTCTCATGCGCCAGAACAGCCAGAACAACAGTCTGCACCGGCAGAATTCCCGCCGTCTGCGGCTGGCCGTTCAGCTATTCCTCGTGGCAGTGGTGGGTCTGCC
>JAGQPV010000874.1 GCA_020426545.1 Planctomycetaceae bacterium | reverse complement strand
GAAGACACTGCCCATCGGCGTGCTGGTAGCGACCGATCCCACCATGTTCGGCAATCCCGATCTGCTGGGGCCGGGAATCGGCGTGCCGTTCGCCGTGTTTCCCATGCTGATGTACCACGCCTCGCAGCTGTTTCTGGATACGGCGGTCGCTGACCGCCTGGCAGCCCGTATCAATGAAGAAGAGGCCGCGGAGCCGCTGTCGGCCGCTCCAGCTGATTCCTGAAACCGGCCCGGCGGAACACGGCGCAGACACTGCTGGACAGGACAGACAGTGCCACGCGACATCTGACAGTCTGCCTGATTCCTGAAACCGGGCCTGGCCCCGGCGCAAAGAAAGACCCGTATCCGGCTGAAAACAGGGAATACGGGTCCGGGATCTGTCGCAGATTTTTCGCCGCGGGCGGATCAGTCTTCGAGCGGGCGAATCTTCAGGTTGCGGTAGTAGACCACGCTGTCGGGGTCGTGGGCCTGCAGGCCCATGCTGCCGCTCGACAGTTTCCGCGTGCCCTCGATGCCTTCCGGTTCGGTGTAATCGACGACCACTTTGCCGTTGATTTTCACCACGATGTTCCGCCCTTTGACGATCACTTCCTGCTTCCACCATTCGTTGTCGCGGGCGGGCGTTTCATACAGTTTGACCACGCCGTACACACTGCCGGTTTTCACGGGATCGCGGTGGGTCACGTTGACCTGCGCTTCGTGTCCGTGGGTGGGCCAGCCGCTGTCCAGATATTTCGTGTGGAAATAGATGCCGCTGTTACTGCCGGGAGTGGTCATGACTTCGGCCACGAAATGGAAGTTCTTGAACTCCTGCTCGGTAAACAGGTGGGACCGCGGCCCGTTGGCCACGATTTTACCGTCCTCCACCCGCCACTTTCCGTTCTCGCTGATTTTCCATCCGTCGAGATTCTCGCCGTTAAACAGGCTGATGAATCCTTCCTCGTCGGCGGTGGCTTCTTCGGCCGGCAGCTGGGAAACCGAGGCAGCCAGGACGGCAGCAGCACACAGAAATCCGGAAAGCAGCTTCATGAGGAACCCTTCAGGAGTGGAAGTCGGAACGAGTGAATCCAGGTCCGGTGGCCCGGACAGCGGGCACGCCCGGCAGACAATGGTTTCCGCTACGGGGCCGGCTGCTTTTCAGCCGGTTTGATCGTCTGCACAAATCGGATGATGTCGGCAATCTGCTGTGGTGTCACGTCTTTTTCGAGGCCTTCCGGCATCAGCGATTTGCCGTTGGAGACCAGCGAATCGATGTTGCTCCGCAGAATCAGGTCTTCCTTGCCTTCCGCCCGGCGGAGCGTGATGCTGGTCGCCGTTTCGGCGGCAATCACTCCACTGTAAATACGTCCCTGCTCTGTGACTACCGAGTAGGTGGTAAAGTTGGCCTGGGCTTCCCGGTTCGGGTCCATGATGGCCACGATCATATCGGCGGGCGACTTGTTGCGGATGGAGGCCAGATCCGGGCCGACCTGATGACCCATGTCGCCCACCTTATGGCAGACGCTGCACCGCTTCTTGAACTGCTCGCGGCCCCGTTCCAGGTCTCCATCGAGTTCCAGGGCGGACTGATAGGCGGCCACGATCTTCGCCCGGTCGGAATTGACCTCTCCGCCGAACAGCTTCTGGCTGCGATCGCGGATAGTCGTGTTCGTGTGATTCAGCAGCACCTGCTTGCGGTCGCGTTCGATTTCCGCACTGCGGATTTCCTTCTCTTCCACCGCTTTGAGCAGCAGTTCGATGCGCGGAATGCTGACCATCAGCGCGTCGATCACCGCGCGGCGGGTGGTCGGGCTGTAACCCCGCCATTCGGACAGCAGCAGCGGCCCGGCCGCGGGGTCACTCTGACTGGACAGTGCCGCCACGGCAGCCAGCTGCACTGGCGGCGGAGTCTGCGGGCCCAGCATTTCGCTCAACGCATCTTCCGCAGCGTCGTATCCGGCAAAGCCCAGCAGGCCGATGGCTGTCTGCCGGCGGGCAGGTGATTCGTCTTCATCCACGGCAGTATCGGCCGCCTGTTCGAACAGGTCGTTCAGGCCATCGCGAATTTCGGCGGTCGCCT
>JAGQPV010000873.1 GCA_020426545.1 Planctomycetaceae bacterium | reverse complement strand
GAACGTCAAATACCACAGGCCAGGTCGAGAACTGTCGGCAAGAACACTGGCGGCCGCAGACGACCGCCAGTGCCACCCGCCGGTCGCACGCGGAATTGCTGGGTTTCGCAGACTCAACCCAGCCTGCCTGAGAAATGAATATCCCGCACCACCTCACACCGGGGCCGCGCGGAGCTGGTCCAGGATCGTCGGGTCGCGGATTTCCCCGTCGCGGGCCAGCAGCAGCACCTTGCTGATGACTTCCGCTGTGCGGGGATCGTCGTCGGCGAAGGGCAGGAACAGCCGGCCCCGGTGCTGGGCATGCACCGGCACCACGCACACGGAACCGCCCGGCAGCCGGTGTACCACGCCGCTGCCCAGATGCACGGTGTACTCGCCCAGTTCTCCGCGAATGGTGGCGTGCGAGCGGTTGAGTGACACATTCCCCAGGCCCAGCAGCGTGCAGGTTTCGCTCAGCAGGGCCGAACGCATTTCCACGGTGGAGGCCGAGGCTTCGGGATCGACTCCGCCCCGGTGGGCCACGCTGACCACCAGATCGAGATCCCGCATCACTTCGCTGAAGATTCGCGGCGGTACGTCGGCCATGGGCAGCAGCTTGCGGTCGCTGTCCAGGAAGTACACCGCATCCAGCGTCAGCCCTTCGACCTCCAGCGGAGTCGTCACCCCGTAGTTGAAATCGACCACGGCCGAGAAGCCCTCGCCGTGGAATACCTTGAACACGCCTTCGTCCACGTTCCACCGCCGCTGGCCCCACAGAGCATAAGCCTGCGACGGATTCACCTGCTGGCCGGCGTATCGCTGTGACTTCTTCCCGTCGTCCCGCTCCTGATTTGTCGCCGCGTACAGCTCGCGGAACACCTGCTTGAACGGCTGCAGCCGCTCGGCCTGGAAGCATTCGTGCTGCCAGCGATCCCACTCGCCGGTCGCCACCAGGTCGGTCGGGTGAGCGATCCGCAGCTGCTCAGTCTTCTTCACCGGCTGGCGGGAACCGTCGTGACTCCGCAGCGAGCGGCCTTTCTGTTCGGGGTAGCCGAGGATGCCATCGCCCACCAGCACCAGCCGTTCGAGCATGGGCTTGAGCAGCGCGTGCGTGGCGATCTCGGCCAGCTCCGCCCCGGTGAACACGTCGCCGCGGCACATGGCGGCTTCCAGAGAACCCCGCACCCGGGAGGCCTGCCGTTTCAGCTGACGGCTGCGCTCGGCCAGCTCGACGAAGGGCGGTTCCTTCTTGTGCGTTTTTGGCAGCGATTTGAGCGACTTGCCCGCCCGCTGAATGGAAACCTGCGGCTGCGCCCGCTCATCGAGTTCGAGCGTCATCGAGACATCGCCCTGGCTCACCACAATCGGCCCGGCCAGCAGGTCCTGCGTGGATTCGGCCTCCATCGCCCATTCCAGCCGCAGCGGATCCTGATACCCGGCCAGCTGCGCCAGGTTCTGCAGGCCGATCTCGGCGGCCAGTTCGGCATCCGGCCGGGACATGGAACTGAGCGTGCGGGCGTACCGGCGGTACTCGGCCAGCACTTCGTAGCGGGTCTTGAGGTCGCTGTTCCGCCGGTTCCCCGTGGCCAGCGGCAGCAGGCCCAGCAGCCGCACCTGTTCCTTCAGCTTGCGGTCGCGAATCCCTTCAATCAGCTCCTGCCGCTTGACCCGGCCCAGCAGCACATCGGCAATGAACTTCGCCCGCCGGGCCTGGGCGGCTGTGGAGGCAAACCGCGAGGCATCGGCGATGGCTTCCCACTTCTTCCTGCCCAGCAGGGCGAACGTGCGGTGGAACCAGTCGACATCGACCACGCCGTTCCCGCGTTCCTCCTCACTCAAGGGAGTGCGTTCCAGCACCAGCCGCTGCCAGACCGACAGCTTCTGCGGACGGTTCTCATCGTCTTCGTCGCTGTCCTCTTCGGTGGTGTCCTCGCTCGTCCCGGCGGCCAGGGCAGCTTCCTCTTCGGCCCCGCCGGTCACATACCGCATGTGGGCCAGGTACCAGTACAGGCCCTCATCCAGCCCGTTCCAGCCGTAGTGTTCCTGCACGAATCGCGTCCACTGCGGGGCGAGAAACGCCA
>JAGQPV010000872.1 GCA_020426545.1 Planctomycetaceae bacterium | reverse complement strand
CGGCAGCAGGCCGATGGCGGGATGGCCGTGAGTTTCCAGTTCGAGAACGTGCCGGGAGACCCGGCCGAGTGGAGTTTTCACTATCGGGTGCCCACCCTGCTGATCGATGTGCCCCTGCGGTTCTCGCTGGAAAACATTCCCCTGGCGGCGGACCAGCGGGACCGTGTGAAGAAACCGGTTCCAGCTCCCCTGCCGGACGACAGCCGGTCGCCTCGCCGTTAGAATGCCGGGCAACAGGCGGCTCCTGCCGGATTGGCCCGCATGGGCGTTTCTTCTTTCCGCAGAACAGGGCCGGACCGTTCCGATTGCGTCTGGCCGGGAAGGCCGGGCAGACACGAAGAGGAGATTTCTCGATGACTCCGCACGATATCATTCGCGCTGCTCTGGTCCAGTCCGACGTGGTCTGGAAGCCTTACCTGCTGGGCATGGGGCCGGATGGCGAAAAGCAGGGCGCGTTGAAGGATTCCGACCTGCTGGTGCGGCCCTGCCCCGGCGCTAACCATATCGCCTGGCAGCTGGGCCACCTGATCAGCTCGGAACACATGCTGATGGGGATGATCAGCCCTGATCCGCTTCCGCCGCTGCCGGAGGGGTTCGCGGAGCAGCACACGGGCGACAAGGCCGCCAGCGACGATCCCGCGGGTTTTCTGACGATTGCCGATTATCTCCGCCTGGCGGAAGAACAGCGGGCGGTAACGCTGGCAACGCTGGAGAAGTTCAGCGCGGAAGACCTGCAGAAGGAAGGACCGGAACGCATGCGGATGATTGCCCCCGACGTGGCGAGCCTGTTTCTGATGGTGGGGTCGCACTGGCTGATGCATGGCGGTCAGTGGGCCGTCGTCCGTCGGATGCAGGGCTATCCGCCGCTGTTCTGAGGGCGGGCAGCTGGCTGGTTCCGCAGGCTGGCAGTGTGGTTTTTCAGCTGGCGGGACTGGCCTGGTGCGGTCCGATGAAGGGTTCCCTGGCGGAATGTCTCTGCCGGGGGGCCCATCGGTGAGGTATAATGCAGACGAAGAGCCGGCAGACTCACATGCAGTGCATGTGATGCCGGTGACTGGCAGTTTCTCCCGGTCGAGACAGTCTGATCGGGGTGATATTGAGGAAGTCAGATTTACCGCCATGCCGATGTATGTGTATGAAGTTGTGCGGGAAGACGGCCAGCCGGGCGAGCGGTTTGAGCTGCTGCAGCGGATGACCGACGACGCACTGACCACGCACCCGAAAACCGGGGAGCCCGTCCGCCGGGTGATTTCGGCTCCGAATATTCTGGGCAGTTTCAGCGATCTGTCGATGAACCGGGCCGTGGCGGACGATTCCAAACTGGATAAGCAGGGTTTCACCAAGTACGTGAAAGCCGGCAACGGCTTTTATGAAAAGCGGGCTGGCAAAGGGCCGGACGTGATTCACAAGGACGGTCCGTTGAGTCCTGGCGATTTCTGACGGGATTCTTCCGCAGCGGGAACGGGGGCTGAGCGGTGTCCGACTCTGATTCAGAACGGCATCCACTCGACCGGCTGGCGGAGGATTTCGTCAGCCGCCGGCGGCGCGGCGAGACGCCTTCCGTCTCGGAGTATGTGAAGCGGTACCCGGATCAGGCGGAAGACATCCGCGATCTGTTCCCCGCACTGGCGCTGATCGAGCAGGTTCGGCCGGAATCGGCGGATGGGGGCTCCCGATCCAGCAGGACCCCGGTGGAACCGCTGCCGGAGCAGCTGGGCGACTTCCGCATTCTGCGGGAAATCGGCCGGGGCGGCATGGGGATTGTCTACGAGGCCGAGCAGGAGTCGCTGGGCCGGCGGGTGGCGCTGAAGGTGCTGCCGGAGGAAGCCAGTCGCAATCCCCGCTATCTGCAGCGGTTTGAACGCGAGGCTCAGGCGGCGGCCCGGCTGCACCATACGAATATTGTGCCCGTGTTTGGTGTCGGCCAGCACGAGGGCCGGCATTTTTTCGTGATGCAGTACATTCCCGGCTGCGGGCTGGATGAAGTGCTGCGCGACCTGTGTATTCTGCGGGATCTGTCGGCGGGCGACCTGCAGACTCAGGGGATTTCCACTCAATCG
>JAGQPV010000871.1 GCA_020426545.1 Planctomycetaceae bacterium | reverse complement strand
GGCCAGCAGGCACTGCCGGCCAAAGTCATCGGTCCGGCTGGAATCGGCGCCAATGCCATACATCTCAAGAGTGGATTTCGATTCCTGCGAAAAATCCATCAGTGCGGGCAGATCCTGCTGCATGGAGAACGCCAGTTCGCCCGCATGAATCAGCCCTTCCAGCGCCTCGTCCTGTTCGCGACGGGCCAGCGTCAGCCGGTTCAACCGATTGACGAGTTCCAGCTGCTCCCGCTGTCCGGCTGCGGAGAGATTTGCATTCTCCAGGTTGGCCACACGGGCCTCTTTCATCGAGCGGGACATCGTGCCGATGGGCGTGCCCTGGCAGTGGGCCGGCAGGAAGGCGCTGGCGTAGTTTCGCGCTCCACCGAGAATCACCGGCGGTTTAATCGAGACGAAACCCGGCAGGTTCCGGTTCTCGCTGCCCAGGCCGTACAGCACCCAGGAACCGATCGACGGACGGTGGAACTGAGCACTGCCCGTGTGCATCTGCGTCAGTGCGGCCGCATGCTCGGGGCTGTCGGCATGCATGCCGTTCAGCACACACAGCTGGTCGGCATGCCGGGCCGTATGCGGCATCAGGTCGGAAATCGCCAGGCCGCTTTCCCCGTAACGGCGAAACTCCCACTGCGAGCCGAACAGCTTCTGATTCTTCGACCGGCTCGGCTTGCCGTTGTCGGCGTTCAGCTTCGGCTTCCAGTCGAAGGTCTCCATGTGCGAAGGACCGCCCCGCATGCACAGAAAGATCACCTGTTTCGCCCGTGGCGCGAAATGCGGCGACGGCAGCGGACGGACCCCGGCGGAGTTCTCGCTGGCCGGCGATTCCGACAGCAGCCCCTTAAGGGCCAGCATGCCGAACCCGCCAGCGGCCGAGTTCAGCCACTGACGGCGGGACAGTTCCAGCGGAAATGAGGAGGCTGACATCTCTTGGCTCTCTGCAGGGTGACCTGCTCTGTGCCGGCGAACCGGTGTCTTGTTCGGAAACTCGAAGCAGCGGCCATCCGCTTCACTCGAGGGACTGGAATTCTCCGGCAGCAAAGAGGGCCTGACACAACAGGGCCCAGGCTCGCAGCTCCCGCTCTGTTTCAGCAGCAGCCTCGGCAGGAGCAGCTGCTGCGGTTGCTGCCGCAGAACGGGATGGTCCCGCCATTGCCTGTTCCACTGCTTCGAGGGCAATTTCCCGCTCTGCGGAATCCGGCCGACGGCCAAAAAATCTGAGCCAGGCCAGTTCCACCCGCCGGGTGGGGCTGTCCGGTGCGTCGTTCATTAACCGCTGCGCAGCTGCTGTGGCCAGGCCATGCATCAGTTCGCTGTTGAAGAGGAACAGCCGCTGCGCCGGCAGAATCCGTTCTCCCCGCTGCCCGATCGACAGGCTGGGGTCGGCAAAATCGAACAGTTCCAGCTGCTCCGGCAGCGACATACGGGCCAGCGGCAGATACAGACTGCGGACCGTCTGGTTCAACTGGGCGGGAGTCAGCCGGATGCGGTCATTCAGCTCGTTCCCGTCCAGCTCTCCCACGACTGAAGCCCGCGAACGCTCCACAGTCAGCTGCCCGGCAATTGCCAGCATGGCATCCCGCAGCGGTTCCGCATCGAGCCGGCGAACGGGCATCCGCCACAGGAGCCTGTTCTCGGGGTCGATGTCGAACGCGGCGGAATCGAACCGGCTGGAAGCCTGCCAGCTGCGGCTGAGCACGATCTCCCGCACCAGCCACTTCAGCGACCAGTCCCGTTGAATGAATTCACCGGCCAGCCAGTCCAGCAGCTCGGGGTGAGACGGGGCTTCGCCCATGCGGCCAAAGTTATCGACGGTGCGAACCAGTCCTTCGCCAAACAGATGCTGCCACACCCGGTTGACCGTCACCCGCGCGACCAGCGGCGCCGCCGGGCCAGCCAGCCACTCGGCCAGTTCCCGCCGTCCACTGACTTCCGCGGGGATGGCCCCTGGTTCCGCCCCACCTGTTGAACTGCCGGAGAACAGCTGCGGCACATTCCGGGGAACAACTTCCCCCTTCTGCGTCCGCACACCGCGAATGCGGATCGCCTGGTCGTGAATCTTATCAGC